>NZ_JAWLBP010000035.1:0-22347 GCF_041687595.1 Guyparkeria sp.
GGACTCGAACCCACACGGCTTTCGCCACTACCCCCTCAAGATAGCGTGTCTACCAGTTCCACCACGTCCGCTTTGATTGTCAACCGGATCATCGCTTGACCCGGCCGTAACGGCGATTGCCCGCCGTTACTGTCCAGGCACGTCCGACGGCGATTGGGTGTTGCCGTCTTCCTGCCCAGAGGGTGCCGCCGAGTTCGGGGATGGGACGTCGGTCGGCTTTTCTGCCGGCACGTCGGACGGGGTGCGTTCGACCTGGCCGGACTGGCTTCCGCTCTCGGAAACGGGTGCAGAATCTACCACGCTCGAGGGCTCCTGGGAAGTGTTGATTACATAGGCAAGCAACAAACTGGTGCCGAAGAAGGCCACAACCATCCAGCCGGTCACCTTCTGCAGCGTATTGGCCGGCCCTCGGGCGCCGTGAACGGTGCCCGAGGCGCCCGAACCGAAGGCCGCGCCGGCATCGGCGCCCTTGCCATGCTGGATCAGCACCAGGCCGATCAGTGCCACGCCGAGCAGCACGTGGATGATGAGTACGAGAGTCGTCATTGGTTACCTACCGTATCGGCCGCGGCGCGGCAGATGCCGAGGAAGTCCTCGGCCATGAGAGAGGCTCCGCCGATCAGGCCGCCGTCGATGTCCGGCTGACCGAAGAGCTCGGCGGCATTGCCCGGCTTGACCGAGCCACCGTACTGGATGCGCACCGACTGGGCCACCTGGGCGTCGTGCGACTCCAGTTGTCCGCGGATGAAGGCGTGGACCTGCTGGGCCTGCTCCGGGCTGGCCGTACGGCCCGTGCCGATCGCCCAGACGGGTTCGTAGGCGATGACCATGCGATCGAACGCCTTGATGCCATTACCGGCGATCACGGCGGCGAGCTGCTGTCGGACAACCGCTTCGGTCTCGTCGGCCTCGCGCTCCTCGAGCGTCTCGCCGACGCAGAGGATCGGCGTGAGGCCGGCATGCAGTGCCGCCTTGACCTTCTCGCTGACGATCTCGTCGGTCTCGCCGTACAGGGCGCGGCGCTCGGAGTGGCCCAGGATGACGTAACGCGCCCCGACGTCGCTCAGCATCGCGGGGGCGACCTCCCCGGTGAAGGCACCGGAGGACTGCTCCGAGCAGTTCTGGCCACCCACACCAAGGGCCGTGCCCTTCGCCAGCCCCACGACCTGCGGGACGTAGACGAACGGCGGGCATACGGCCACGTCGATCGCGGCGAGCGCGTTCATCTCGGAGAGCACCCCCGAGACCAGCTCCTCGTTGGCGGCTTCGGTCCCGTTGAGCTTCCAGTTTCCTACGACAATCGGTTTACGCATCCGATGGTTCCACTTTGCTTTTCCAAGAGTCTCGATCACGAGCGCCCGGATCCATTGACGGATCCGGCGCCCACGAAACGGGCGACAAGCCTACTTGCCTGCCCCCCCAAAATCAATCCGCCGAGCGTTCCGGGCATCGCCGGATCAGGGCGACGGCCTCGGCCGCGACCCCCTCCCCCCGGCCGGTGAAGCCGAGGCGCTCGGAGGTCGTGGCCTTGACGTTCACCGCCGCGGGCTCCGTGCCCAGCGCGGCGGCGATCTCCTCGCGCATGGGCTCGATCCAGGGCGCGAGCTTCGGCGCCTGGGCGATGACCGTCCCGTCGACGTTCACCACGCACCAGCCTCCCTCGGCCAGCATCGTTACCACCCGCCCGAGCAGCTTGCGACTGTCGGCCCCTTTCCAGGCCGGGTCGGTGTCCGGGAAGTGCCGACCGATGTCCCCGAGCCCCGCCGCTCCCAGCAGGGCGTCACAGATCGCGTGCAACAGCACGTCGCCGTCCGAGTGAGCGCGAAAGCCACGATCGAACGGGATGCGGCAACCGCCAATACAGAGATGGTCACCGGGCTCGAAGGCATGCACGTCGAAACCGTGGCCGATACGCATGGTGAAGGGATCGGTCATTACAGCACCCCTTGCTGCCGGAGGATCGCCTGCGCGATGGCGATGTCCTCCGGGTGGGTAATCTTGAGGTTGTCGGCGGCCGCCTCGACCAGTCGCGGGAACAGCCCCGCCTGCTCGAGTGCCGACGACTCGTCGGTGACCTCACGCTCCGCGGCGATCGCAGCCTCCAGTGCCTCGAGCACCACGCCCACCGGAAACATCTGCGGCGTCAGCGCGTGCATCAGGGCACTTCGGTCCACCGTCTCGGCCACGCGTCCGCGGGCGTCGACCCGCTTGATGGTGTCTCGGACCCGGGCGGCGAGCAGCGCGCCTTCCGGGGCCACGGCCGCCTCGACCAACCGCCGGACATCGTCCGGGCGCACGCAGGGGCGTGCCGCGTCGTGGACCATTACCCACTCGCCGAGCCCGTCGGGCATGTCATCCCCCGGGACCATCTCCGTCCAGCGCTCGCGAAACGCGGCCAGGCCGTTGCACACGCTCTCGGCGCGCGTCGCCCCGCCGGCGACCAGCCACACCGGCACCCCGCCCGTATCCAACGCCTTCACTGCATCGGCCGGGGCATCGGGCGCGGCCACGAGGACGATGCCTGCCAGTCCCGGCATCGAGATGAAGCGGGAGATCGTAAGGTCCAGCACGGAACGCCCCGCCAGGGTCATGTACTGCTTGGGCGTCTCGCTGCGCATGCGCCGACCGAAACCGGCCGCCGGAAGCAGCAGCCACCAGCGCCCGGCATCCGTCGGCGTGCGGGCTCCGGCCCTTGCCCCGGACTGCCCCGCCGTCACGGCGCCACCGTCATGTCGAGACGCGACCCCGCGAGCACGGCCGGGGCAAGCACCCGGAGCAGCCGCGACAGGTCACTCATCGGGAATGAAACGCGGCACTCGGGTGCCGTCAAGCTGGGCCGGGGTGATGGTGTCGGGACGCACGGCCTCGATAACCTGGAAGAAATGCTCGTCGGGGTAGACGAAGCCGAGGCTCAGGCGAGCCTGGCCTTCGACGGCCGCCACACCCTCGCGAAGGCTCTCGACCTCGGCGGCCAGGGTCTCGTTGCGCATCTCCAGGCGGCGCAGGTCGGCCTCCAGCGCCGCCAGCCGCTGCTCCTTGGCCTGCACGTTGCCCACGGAGGCATCGCCGAACCAGACCCGCCACTGCAGGCCGGCCAGCATCAGGACCAGGATCAGGGTCAGCCAGCGCATCCCAGCGGCCGAAGGCCCGCGTTACTGGCCGAACGCCGAACGACCCGGGAAACGGGCCCGGTCGCCAAGCCGCTCCTCGATGCGCAGCAACTGGTTGTACTTCGCGATCCGATCGGAACGCGACAGCGAGCCGGTCTTGATCTGCCCGGCGTTGGTCGCCACGGCCAGGTCCGCGATGGTGGTGTCCTCGGTCTCGCCGGAACGGTGGGAGACGACGTTGGTGTAGCCGTTCTCCTGCGCCAGGCGCATGGCCGCCAAGGTCTCGGTCAGGGTGCCGATCTGGTTGACCTTCACCAGCATGGAGTTGGCGATCTTGCGCTCGATGCCTTCGCGCAGGATCTTCTCGTTGGTCACGAACAGGTCGTCGCCGACGAGCTGGCACTTGTCGCCCAGTCGCTCGGTCAGCAGCGCCCAGCCGTCCCAGTCGTCCTCCGCCATGCCGTCCTCGATCGAGAGAATCGGGTACTTCTCGACCCACTCGGCCAGCAGGTCGACCATGCCGGCGGCGTCCAGGGTGCGGTTCTCGCCGGTCAGGACGTACTTACCGTCCTTGATGTATTCGGAACTCGCCGCGTCCAGGCCGAGGAACACGTCCTTGCCCGGGGTGTAGCCGGCCTTCTCGATCGCTTCCATGATGGCCTCGATCGCCGCCTCGTTGGACGGCAGGTCCGGGGCGAAGCCGCCCTCGTCGCCGACGGCGGTCGACAGGCCGCGAGCGGCCAGCACCTTCTTCAAGGCATGGAAGACCTCGACGCCGTAGCGCAGCGCCTCGGAGAAGCTCGGTGCACCGGCCGGGATGATCATGAACTCCTGCATGTCGATGGAGTTGTCGGCATGCTCGCCGCCGTTGATGATGTTCATCATCGGCACCGGCAGGGTCACCGCGGACTCGCCGCCGAGATAGGCGTAGAGCGGCTCGTTGCGCGCCAGTGCGCCGGCCTGCGCCGCGGCCAGGGAGACGGCGAGGATCGCGTTCGCGCCCAGGCGGGACTTGTTCTCGGTCCCGTCGAGCTCGATCATCTTGTTGTCGATGTCCGACAGCGAGTGGACGTTCATGCCGACGATGGCATCAGAGATCTCGCCATTGACGTTAGCCACGGCCTGCTTCACGCCCTTGCCGAGGAAGCGGGAGGAATCGCCGTCACGCAGCTCGATGGCCTCGCGCGCACCGGTGGAAGCACCGGATGGCACGATGGCACGCCCCATGAAACCGCCGGCAACGTGAACCTCGGCCTCGACCGTCGGGTTGCCGCGTGAATCGATTACTTCTCGTGCGTGCACTCGCTCGATGGCTGCCATGCAAAATCTCCCCTGTGTGCGAAATTCGTAAAGTCGATCGTCAGAGCCCGGCCGCCCTCGACAGGCGGGGCAGCCGGGCCGGGTTGTCCTGGCCGGGAGACCCCGGCCGCGACATCACTCGGTGATGCCGAGATAGGCGTTTTCCGGGAACCCGGACGCCTTGACCGTGCGGTCGAGCGTGGTCAACGTCAGCAGCAATTCGGTCATCTCGTCCATGGGCCAGGCGTTGGGGCCGTCGGACAACGCCACCTCCGGGTTCGGGTGCGTCTCCATGAACAGGCCGGAAACCCCGGCGGCAACGGCCGCCCGGGCCAGCACCGGCACGAACTCGCGCTGGCCGCCCGAGGCCTTGCCCTGCCCGCCGGGCTGCTGGACCGAGTGGGTGGCGTCGAAGACCACCGGCGCCCCGGTCTGGCGCATGATCGCCAGACCGCGCATGTCGGAGACGAGCGTGTTGTAACCAAAGGAGACGCCGCGCTCGCAGACCATCACCTGGTCGTTGCCCACCGCCCGAGCCTTTTCCACCACGTTGGCCATGTCCCAGGGCGCGAGGAACTGCCCCTTCTTGATGTTGACCGGCAAGCCCTGGCGCGCCACGTTCTGGATGAAGTTGGTCTGGCGACAGAGGAAGGCCGGGGTCTGCAGCACGTCGACCACGGAGGCGACTTCTTCGAGCGGCGTGTCCTCGTGGACGTCCGTGAGCACCGGCAGGCCGAACTCGCGCTTGACGTCCTCGAGGATCGCCAGGCCCTTCTCCAGCCCCGGCCCGCGGAAACTTTCAGTCGACGAGCGGTTGGCCTTGTCGAAGGAACTCTTGTAGATCAGCCGGATGCCGGCGGTTTCCGCCATTTCCTTGAGCCGACCGGCGGTCTCGCGCGCGAGTTCCGCGGACTCGATCACGCAGGGACCGGCGATCAGGAACAGCGGCTGGTCGAGTCCGACCTCGAAGTCGAGCAGTTTCATGGTCATTCGTCTTCCTGGATCTCGGATTGACCCACCCGCTGGGTATGGGCCGCATTCACGAATGCGATGAACAACGGGTGGCCATCACGCGGCGTGGAGCGGAACTCCGGGTGGAACTGGCAGGCGAAGAAGAACGGATGGTCCGGCAGTTCCACCGTCTCGACCAGTTCGTTCTCCGCCGACCAGCCGGCGAACACCATGCCCGCCGACTCCAGCGCCTTGCGATAGCCGTTGTTGAATTCGTAGCGGTGGCGATGACGCTCGCTGATTTCGTCGCTGGCATAGATACGGTGCGCCAGCGTATTCGGCGTAATCCGGCACCGCTGTGCGCCCAGGCGCATGGTGCCACCCAGGTCGGCGTCCTCGCTGCGCTCGATGCGGTTGCCCTCCTCGTCACGCCATTCGGTGATCAGCGCGATGACCGGATTCTCCGCCTCGGGGGCGAACTCGGTCGAGTGGGCGCCGGCCAGCCCGGCGACATTGCGGGCGTACTCGATCACCGCCACCTGCATGCCCAGGCAGATACCGAGATACGGCTTGCCGGTCTCGCGGGCGTAGCGCACCGCCGCGATCTTGCCCTCGACGCCGCGCGAGCCGAAGCCGCCCGGGACGAGGATCGCGTCCATGCCCTCGAGGCGCCCCACCCCGTCGCGCTCGAAGGACTCGGAGTCGAAGTAGTGGATATTCACCCGGGTGCGGGTCTGGATGCCGGCGTGCAGCAATGCCTCGTTGACACTCTTGTAGGCGTCGACCAGGTCGACGTACTTGCCCACCATCGCGATATCGACGATGCGATCCGGCTTGGTCTGGGCCTCGACCACGCGATCCCACTCCGTCAGGTCCGCCGGGCCGGCGTTGATGTGCAGTTTCCTCAGCACCGTCTCGTCGAGCTTCTGAGCGTGCAGCAGGCGCGGAATGCGGTAGATGGTGTCCGCGTCGATGGCCGAGATCACCGCGTCATGCTCGACGTTGGTGAACAGCGCGATCTTGCGGCGCTCCTCCTCGGGCAGCGCCACCTCGGCCCGGCAGACCAGCACGTCCGGCTGGATACCGATCGAGCGCAGTTCCTTGACCGAGTGCTGGGTGGGCTTGGTCTTGACCTCGCCGGCGGCCTTGATGAACGGCACCAGCGTCAGATGCATGAAGATGGCGCGGTCGCGCCCCATCTCCACACCCAGCTGGCGAATCGCCTCGAGGAACGGCAGGGACTCGATGTCACCCACCGTGCCTCCGATCTCGATCAGGGCGACATCGTAGCCCTTGCTGCCCTCCACCACGCGCCGCTTGATCTCGTCGGTGATGTGGGGGATGACCTGCACGGTGCCGCCGAGGTAGTCGCCGCGACGCTCGCGGCGGATCACGGACTCGTAGACCCGGCCGGTGGTGAAATTGTTGCGCCGCCCGACCGGGGAGCGCACGAAGCGCTCGTAGTGACCCAGGTCCAGGTCCGTCTCCGCCCCGTCATCGGTGACGAACACCTCGCCGTGCTGGAACGGACTCATGGTGCCCGGATCGACGTTGATGTAGGGATCGAGCTTCATGAGGGTCACGCGCAGACCGCGCGACTCCAGCAGAGCGCCCAGCGAGGCGGCGGTGATACCCTTGCCCAGGGACGAGACGACCCCACCGGTGACGAAGACGAATTTGGTCATTCACTAACCATTTCGAGAGGAATGTTGGCGGCAGACCCAAGGGCCCATTACAAGCGCGAAATGTTACCGCAAACCCCCTGCCCCGGCAATCTGGCCCGCCCGGAACGACAGCGGGCTACCGCCATGCGGGCCGACTGCCCTACCGCAGTCGGCAAAACCGACCCTCTGGCTGACCAACGGGTTGACGTGGCGCCGAAAGCGGCATGATGAGATCATGGTCGCGTTTCCATCCCATGACAGCGATCGAGCCCCGAGATGACGAACCCGATCCAACAGCAGGAAGACGAGATCACCCGGCTGGTGTTCGACGTTTCACGCCTGTGGCGCGTCCAGGTCAACGAGACCCTGGCCGAATTCGGCCTGACCGCCTCGGCCTGGGCGGTCATCCGCATCCTGCGCGACGAGGGCGAAGGCCGGACGCAGAAGGATCTGGCCAGCGAACTGGCCATCGAGGGCCCGACCCTGGTCAAGCTGCTCGACGGTCTGGAGAAGGGTGACTGGATCGAGCGCCGCATCTCCGAATCCGACCGCCGCGCCAAGACCATCTGGCTGTTACCCAGCGCGCACCGGCGGATCGACGCCGCCGACCGGGCGCTGGCGCACTTCCGTCACCAGGTGATCGGCGAGCTGAGCGAAACCGAGAAACGCGACTACATCGCGCTCAGCCGAAAGGTGCGCGACCTGCTAAAAAGCCTGTAGAGGTGTCACCGAAGCGGCCGGAAAGGCACCGGGCACCCGGCCCCGCGATCCGGGCCCGCCCGAGCAGCCGGCGGGCACACTCAACTGACGAAGCTCTACGAGGCCCGACATGCCACGCAAGTTCTTCCGTCGCCTGACACCCAACCGCCACCGGATCGTCTCCCAGCCGTTTCTCAAGCCGGTGGCGCAGTTCCTGGGCGATCCGAACATCTGGCATCTCAATCGCCGCTCGGTCTCCGGCGGCGTCGCCCTGGGACTGTTCCTCGCCTTCATCCCGCTGCCCGGCCAGATGCTGATGGCGGCGGCCGGGGCGATCGTGATGCGGGTGAACATCGCCCTGGCCGTCGCGATGGTCTGGGTAACCAACCCGATCACCCTGCCGCCCCTGCTCTGGATCGCCTACCAGATCGGTGCACTGCTCACCGGCGCCTCGCTCGACCCGCCCACCGGCGAGTCGGGGGCAATGAGTATCGGCTACGCCATGAGCCAGCTGCCCTACATCTGGCTGCCGCTGGGCACCGGGCTGCTGACCCTTTCCTTCATCAGCTCCCTGCTCGGCTTCGCGGTGATCCGACTTCTCTGGCGGCTGCACCTGACCCTGCACAAACGCCGCCGCCGGGCACAGCGATTCCTGCGCCTGCGCCAGTTCCAGCGCGACCAGAACCGGCACGACGACTGAGCCTCGAGGCGCACGACGGGCCGCCGGTCACTGCGTTATACTGCGCGTCCCTTGCACCCCTACATCCACGGCGGGCCGGAGACGCATTCCGGACCGACCTGCCATGACCGGCAGGACACCGAGACCAGGACGCTTTGTCGCCCATGAAATCGATTGACCAGGACCATCCCGTTTTCGACCAGCTCCGTGACCTGATGCGCGAGCGCATCCTGGTGCTCGACGGCGCGATGGGCACGATGATCCAGAACGCGAAGCTCGAGGAAGCCGACTTCCGCGGCGAGCGCTTCGCCGACTGGCCGGTGGATCTCAAGGGCAACAACGACCTGCTGGTGCTCACCCGCCCGGACGTGATCGAGGACATCCACCGCCAGTACCTCGACGCCGGTGCGGACATCATCGAGGCGAACACCTTCTCGGCCACGCGCATCGCGATGGCTGACTACCGGATGGAAGACCTCTCGCGGGAGATCAACGTCGTCGCCGCGCAGATCGCCCGCCGGGCCGCCGACGCCAAGACCGCCGAGACCCCCGACAAGCCGCGCTTCGTCGCCGGCATCCTCGGGCCGACCAACCGCACGGCCTCGATCTCCCCGGACGTCAACGACCCCGGCTACCGCAACGTCTCCTTCGACGAGCTGGTCGAGGCCTACCGCGAGTCGGCCGAAGGGTTGCTCGAGGGCGGCGTCGACATCTTCCTGATCGAGACCATCTTCGACACGCTCAACGCCAAGGCGGCGGTGTTCGCCCTCGAGGAGCTGTTCGCCGACCGCGGGAACCGCTGGCCGGTGATGATCTCCGGGACGATCACCGACGCCTCGGGGCGCACGCTCTCGGGCCAGACCACCGAGGCTTTCTACAACAGCCTGCGCCATGCCCGGCCGCTGTCGATCGGCCTGAACTGCGCGCTCGGCCCGGACCTGCTGCGCCAGTACGTCGCCGAGCTGGCGCGGATCAGCGAATACCCGGTCTCGGTGCATCCAAACGCCGGCCTGCCCAACGAACTGGGCGAGTACGAGCTCGAGGCCGACCCGATGGCCGAGTCGATCGGCGAATGGGCGAACGCGAGCCTGATCAACATCATCGGCGGCTGCTGCGGTACCACCCCGGCGCATACCGCCGAGATGGCGCGCCGCGTCGAGGGGGTCGCGCCCCGTCGCCTGCGCCACCCCGAGATCGCCTGCCGCCTGTCGGGGCTCGAGCCGTTCAACATCACCTCCGACTCGCTGTTCGTAAACGTCGGCGAGCGCACCAACGTGACCGGCTCGGCGCGCTTCCGTCGCCTGATCAAGGAAGGCGACTACGACACTGCACTGGACGTCGCCCGCCAGCAGGTGGACAACGGCGCGCAGATCATCGACGTCAACATGGACGAGGGCCTGATCGACGGCGTGGAGGCGATGCAGCGCTTTTTGAAGCTCGTCGCCGCCGAACCGGATATCTCGCGCGTGCCGATCATGATCGACTCCTCGAAGTTCGAGGTGATCGAGGCGGGCTTGAAGTGCGTGCAGGGCAAGGCGGTGGTCAACTCCATCTCGCTCAAGGAGGGCGAGGACGCCTTCCTCGAGCACGCGCGCATCGTGCAGCGCTACGGGGCGGCCGCGGTGGTGATGCTGTTCGACGAGAAGGGCCAGGCCGACAGCCTCGAGCGCCGCCGCGAGATCGCCCAGCGGGCCTACGATCTCTTGACCGGCATCGGCTTCCCGCCCGAGGACATCATCTTCGATCCCAACATCTTCGCCATCGCGACCGGGATCGAGGAGCACAACAACTACGCCGTGGACTTCATCGAGGGCACGCGCTGGATCAAGGAACACCTTCCCCACGCGCTGATCTCCGGCGGGGTATCGAACGTCTCGTTCTCCTTCCGCGGCAACGAGGCGGTGCGCGAGGCGATTCACAGCGTGTTCCTGTACCACGCCACCCGCGCGGGCATGGACATGGGCATCGTCAACGCCGGCCAGCTCACGGTGGTCGACGAGATCCCGGACGAGCTGCGCGAGGCGGTCGAGGACATCGTCCTCAACCGGCGGGACGATGCCACCGACCGCATGCTCGAGATCGCCGACCGCTACCGGGATTCCGGCGGCGAGAAGTCCAGCGGACCGGACCTGGCCTGGCGCGAATGGCCGGTGGAAAAACGCCTGGAGCACTCGCTGGTCAAGGGTATCGACGAGTACGTGGTCGAGGACACCGAGGAGGCCCGGCTGCGCGCCGAGCGCCCCCTGCACGTGATCGAGGGCCCGCTGATGGACGGCATGAACGTCGTCGGCGACCTGTTCGGTGCCGGCAAGATGTTCCTGCCGCAGGTGGTCAAGTCCGCGCGGGTGATGAAAAAGGCCGTCGCCCACCTGCTGCCGTTCATGGAGGAAGAGGCCTGCGAGGCCCAGTCGGCCGGCAAGGTGGTCATGGCCACGGTCAAGGGCGACGTCCACGACATCGGCAAGAACATCGTCGGCGTGGTACTCCAGTGCAACGGTTTCGAGATCGTCGACCTGGGCGTGATGGTGCCCGCGCAGAAGATCCTCGACACCGCTCGAGAGGAGAACGCCGACCTGATCGGCCTGTCCGGGCTGATCACCCCGTCGCTCGACGAGATGGTCAACGTCGCCGCCGAGATGAAGCGCCAGGGCTTCGACATTCCGCTGATGATCGGCGGCGCCACCACGTCCAAGCTGCACACGGGACTCAAGATCAATCCCGTCTACGACCACCCGGTCGTCCACGTGCTGGATGCCTCGCGCGCGGTGGGCGTGGCGAGCAAGCTCCTGGGCGCGAACAAGGCCGCCTTCGTCGAGGAGATCGAGGCCGAGTACGCCCGCGTCGTCGAGCGCCGCCAGGCCAACCAGAAGGAATCCAAGCGCGTCTCGATCGAGACCGCGCGCGACAACCGCCAGCGCGTCTCCTTCGAGGAATACACGCCGGTGCCGCCGAAGCAGCCGGGCGTGCACCGGCTTGAAGACTACCCGCTGGACGAACTGGTCGAGCGCATCGACTGGACGCCGTTCTTCCAGAGCTGGCAGCTGTTCGGCAAGTACCCGAAGATCCTCGACGACGAGAAGGTCGGCACCGAGGCAAGAAAGCTCTTCGACGATGCGCAGGTCATGCTCCGGCAGATCGTCGAGGAGAAGTGGCTCACCGCCAACGCCGTCTACGGCTTCTGGCCCGCCGCCTCGATCGACGACGACATCCGCGTGTTCACCGACGAGAAGCGCCAGGGCGTGCTCACCACGCTGCATCACATCCGCCAGCAGATGCCGCGACCGGCGAGCAAGCCCAACCAGTGCCTGGCCGATTTCGTCGCGCCCACCGGCACGAAGGTCAAGGACTGGATCGGCGGGTTCGCGGTGACCACCGGCATCGGCATCGAGGAGCACGTCAAGCGCTTCGAGGAGGCGAACGACGACTACCACGCCATCCTGCTCCAGTCGCTGGCCGACCGGCTGGCCGAGGCCTTCGCCGAGCGGCTGCACGAGCGGGTGCGCAAGGAATTCTGGGGCTATGCCGCCGACGAGACGCTCTCCAACGACGAGCTGATCGCCGAGAAGTACCAGGGCATCCGCCCGGCGCCCGGCTACCCGGCCTGCCCGGATCACACGGAAAAGGGCCTGCTCTGGGAACTTCTGGACCCGGAACAAGTCGGAATCACCTTGACCGACTCGTATGCCATGTACCCGGGGGCGGCGGTGTCCGGCTGGTACTTCGCCCACCCCGAGGCGCGCTACTTCGGCGTCGGCCGCATCGGGCAGGACCAGGTCGAGGACTACGCCCGGCGCAAGGGCTGGACGCGTGCCGAGGCCGAACGGTGGCTGGGGCCGATCCTGGGGTACGAGCCGGACTGAGACACGGGATTGCCTCCGGCAGCACGGACTGTTGTGTTATCGCGCCGCCGGATCGAGAATGACGGACAGGGCTCCCGCCGGTGCGGGCCTGCCGGGTCATCCCGGTGTTCCCGCCCCGGCGGGCCACAATCGAACCACATCGGCATCCAATGGATCGGAACGCACCCCTGAAAATCTTCGAGCAACCGCTGAACGAGCGTATCCGGGCCTGTCTGCGACTGGACCACCTCTTCGCGCGGATCGACCACCACCTCGAGAGCGCGTCGCGCAACGATGCGCTCTGCACGGTTCTGCTGCTGCTCGAGGCGGCCGACGTGCTCTCGCGCATCGATATCAAGCGCGAACTGATCAAGGAGCTCGAGCGCCAGCAGGGCCGGCTGATGAACGTCGGCAACGCACCGGGCGTCGACCGCGAGAAGCTCGACGCCCTGCTCGAGCAGCAGAACGACCTGATCCGGGCCCTGCACGGCTACCATGCCCAGCCCGGCGCCCATCTCAAGAGCCACGAGTTGCTCAATGCCGTGCGCCAGCGGGCCTCGATCCCCGGCGCACTGTGCGAGTTCGACATCCCCGGCCTGCACTACTGGCTGGGCCTCCCCGCGGAGCAGCGCCGCGAGGATATCGACGCCTGGCTCGCCCCCTTCGCCGACATCCGCGCGGCCAACGAGCTGGTCATCAGCCTGATTCGCAACAGCGTCGACACCATGTCCGTTACCGCCGACGAAGGCTTTCTCCAGCAGAGCATCGAGAGCGCCACGCCCTACCAGCTGCTGCGGGTGATGGTCGATAACGATGCCGATCTCTATCCCGAGATCAGCGCGGGCAAGCACCGTTTCACGGTTCGCTTCATGACCCTCGACCGGCAGACCGGCCACCCCCGTCAGGTCAACGAGGACATCGAGTTCCGGCTGGCGCTGTGCCGACTCTGACCGACGACACGCCGAGAGACACCACACAACGTTCAGGACGACCCCCAGGCCACGACATGACGTTCTCCCCAAAAAAAGCGGGCAAGGGTGCCGCCCCGGCCCTCGAGATCGACCGGAAACCGCTGGACGTGATCCACGTCCGCCTGTTCGAGACACACCTGCTCAAGCTGACCCGCAGCCTCAGCGAGCGCTTCGGCAATCCCGGCGTCACCGACGATCGCTCCCCCTGCGTGATCGATCTCGCGGCGATCGAGGACAGCGGCAAGTGGATCGACTTCCCGGCCCTGGTCAGCCTGCTGCGCAACTACCGCCTCGAGCCGGTCGGCGTGGTCCACGGCAACGAGCAGCAGAAGACACAGGCGCGCGGCGCCGAGCTGCCGGTCTTCGAACCCTCGACTGTCGCCCCGGAGCGTCCCCCGAGTGCCGAGCCGCCACCGGCGGAAGAACCGCCCGCGGCGGCACCCGAAACCGACGAACCGCAAGAAACCGCCCCGACAGCCGAGAACCACGCCCCGAGCGAGCCGATTGGTCCGATGGTGCTGCGTCACCCGGTGCGCTCGGGCACCGAGCTTTACGCCCACGGGCAGGACATGGTGGTCATGAACACCGTCGGTGCCGGCGCGCGCGTGGTGGCCGACGGATCGATCTACATCCACGGCACGCTCAAGGGCACGGCTGCCGCCGGGGCCGGTGGCCTGGCCTCGGCTCGCATCTTCTGCGAACAGTTCGAGCCGGAAATCATCGCCATTTGCGGGACCTTTCTCGACGGCGAGCAGCTCGCCCGTCATCCCGCCTGGGGCAAGCGGGTCGTGGTCGAACTCGAGGGTGGCCAGCTGGTGGTCCACACGTTCGACTGATCACGCAGCGCATCGGTAGGATAACCGGTGGCTTTATGGCAAAGTTCGGGCAGGTCGAGAACGCTGTCGACACCCGTTTCGGCGACGTTCGGGACACCCGAACGACCGTCAATCTTCATCGCGATTAGGGAGTGGAATCCGTGTCCAAGATCCTGGTGGTAACCTCCGGCAAGGGCGGCGTTGGCAAGACGACGACCAGCGCTGCCATTTCGAGCGGCCTGGCCATGGCCGGCAAGAAGACCGTGGTCATCGATTTCGACGTCGGCCTGCGCAACCTCGACCTGATCATGGGGGTCGAGCGACGCGTCGTCTACGACCTGGTCAACGTGATCCAGGGCGAGGCGGCTCTCAACCAGGCGCTGATCCGGCACAAGGAAGTGGACAACCTCTACGTCCTGCCCGCCTCCCAGACGAAGGACAAGGACGCCCTGACCGAGGAAGGCGTCGGCAAGGTGCTCGACGAACTCCGGGAAGAGGGCTTCGACTACGTGGTCTGCGACTCCCCGGCCGGGATCGAGCGTGGCGCGCAACTCGCGATGTACTACGCCGACGAGGCGATCGTGGTCTCGAACCCCGAGATCTCGTCGGTACGGGATTCCGACCGCATGCTGGGCATCCTGGCGAGCAAGTCGCGCCGCGCGAAGGACGGCGAGACCGCCATCAAGGAATACCTGCTGATCACCCGCTACGCACCGGATCGCGTCGGCACCGGCGAGATGCTTTCGGTCGAGGACATGCTGGAGATCCTGGCCGTGCCGCTGCTGGGCGTGGTCCCCGAGTCCAACGCCGTGCTGCAGGCATCGAACGCCGGCCGACCGGTGATCCTTGACGACAACACCGACGCCGGCCAGGCCTACGCCGATGCCGTCGCGCGCCTGCTGGGCGAAGAACGCCCCATGCGCTTCATCGAGACCGAGAAGAAATCCTTCCTGGGTCGCCTGTTCAGCCGGAGCTAAGCCAATGGGACTGCTGGATATCTTTCGTACACGCTCGCAGGAGCCCTCGGCCAAGGTGGCCAAGGAGCGCCTGCAGATCCTGATCGCGCACGAGCGCGCCCAGGGTCAGAACGCCGCCCCGCACTACCTGCCGGAAATGCAGAAGGAGATCCTCGAGGTGATCCGCAAGTACGTGGACGTGGCGGACGACGCGGTCAAGTTCGAGGTGGAGCACAACGAACAGTTCGAACTCTTCGAGCTCAATATCACCCTCCCCGAGAAGGGCGAACACTAGGCCCGCTCCGGCGACTGATCGCCCCCCCGGCAGGCCGCCCCGCGCCCTCGTCCCTCACGCGGCACGAGGCCAGGTAATGGGCCTAGAAAAACATGTGTTAGCTCGGATACGTCATCCTCGTTATGGTTTCCGTTCCCGAATGGATGAACGGTGAAATCACGGCGATGCTCGACACACTGACCAGTCTGCTTTCCTCTCTTCAGTCCCCGCTGTGGCCGGCCGCCCTGGTCGGCATCATGATCGGCCTGCTGGCCTTTGCCCAGCGCTGGACCACGGACCAGCCACTTTCCTGCTCGACGGGCTTTGCCCAGATCGCCGGCCTGTTCGCCCGGGGCGGGCGCCAGGCCGATTGGCGACTCGTCTTCCTGGTCGGCATCGTGCTCGGCGGAGTGCTGGCCGGGCTGACCGACGGTGAGCCGGGCTGGCAGGGCACGCCGGCCGAATTCGGCGCGTTCTACACCGCCCTGGTGCCCGATTCGAGCCTGGGTTCGGCCGCCTGGTGGCTCGCCGGTGGTCTGCTCATCGGACTCGGCGCCCGCCTTGCCGGCGGCTGCACCTCGGGGCACACCATCGCCGGCGTGGCCATGTTCGCCCCGGCCAGCCTGACCGCCTCGGCCATCTTCTTCGCCGTCGCGGTGATCACCGCCCAGCTCGCCGCCTGGCTTCTGGGGGTGTGACGAGATGACCGGCTACCGAAACAACCTCCTTTTCCTGCTCTTCGGCATCGGCTTCGGTTTCCTGCTCAGCCGCGCGGGCGCGACCAGCCCCGACCTGATCAGCGGGCTGCTGCTGTTCGACGACCTGCGTCTGCTGTGGGTGATCGCCTCGGCGGTGGCCGTCGGCGCCCTGCTGAGCGCGCTGGCCTGGCGGTTCGGTTGGCGAGCGCGGAACACGGGCAAACCCATATCGATCCGGCACAAGCCCTTCAAGCGCGGGCTGATCGTCGGTGCCGTGCTGTTCGGCATCGGGTGGGCGGTCACGGGCGTCTGCCCGGGTACGGCGCTGGCCATGCTCGGCGAGGGCAAGTGGTTTGCCGCCTGGGTGGGTGCCGGCATCGTGCTCGGTGCCGGGCTGGGCTCCGCGCTCAACCGGCGACTGACCGGGTCCTCCGACGGCGGCTGATCCCGTCGTCGACCGGTTCTCTTCGCCCCCTCAACCCGGCTCGCCGGACTCCCCGGTGAGATACTGCTGGGCGTACCAGCCGTTCTGCTTGCGCAGCGCTTCCGGGAACAGGGTCTCGAAATCCTCGGGCAGCGAGCGCTGGACAACCGACTCGGAAGCCAGGCGTTCACCCCATCGGGTCGTCGCCGGGTAGTCGCTCCAGTCGAGCAGGGTCTGCGGCAACTGGAACAGGCGCTGGAACAGCGGCGCGAACGAGGTATCGACCAGTGACAGGCTGCTGCCGGAGAAGTACGGCATCGGCGGATAGTTGGCCAGATGCCGCTCGATGTGACGGAAGAGACGGTCGAGCTCGTTGCGCTTGGATTCGCTGGCTTCCTGCGTCGGCGCCGTGATGGCCCCGTACATGGCAAAGATGGCCGCCGAACCCATCTCGATCCAGGCCCGCTGCTGAGCGCGCTCGAGCGTGTTGGAGGACAGCATCCTCTCGCCGAAGGACTCGTCGAGGAATTCGTTGATCACCGCCGACTCGAACAGCACCGTGTCGTCGACCTTCAGCACCGGCACCTTGCCCAGCGGCGAGATGTCCCGGAACCACTCCGGGGGATCGTCGAGCTGGATGAAGGTCGTGTCGAACGGGACCTCCTTGTGCAGCAGGGTGATCACGGAGCGCTGAACGAAGGGACAGAGCTTGAAGCTGATCAGTTCGAGTTGCATGATGCCTCCAGATGAAATGGGTCGCGCATCGCCCGATGCCGGGCTCGCCACGCGTCCCCCGAGCTTAACGCACCTGTGCCGGAACCTCAGCCCGATCCCGTGAAAAAACGCTCTTCTCCCTCGCCCGATCGCAACCGCCCTGACAATGGCAGTGACAGCCAGAGGCTGGACACCTGGTTATGGGCCGCGCGGTTCTTCAAGACCCGGCAACTGGCCGCCGCGGCCATCGACGGCGGCAAGATCGAACTCGACGGCCAGCCGGTCGGCAAGCGTGGCAAGGCCGTCCGGGTCGGTGACCGAATTGCCATCGGCAAGGGCGGCATGCGTTTCGTGGTGGACGTTCAGGCTCTCAACCCCAGGCGCGGGCCGGCCAGCGAGGCGGAACGCATGTACCGGGAAACCCCCGAAAGCATAGAGAAGCGCCGGCTCGTGGCCGAGCAGCGTCGTGCCGAGCGAGAACTCAACCCCCACCACAAGCCGGCAAAGCAGGCCCGCGCCCTCCTCCGCGCCTTGCGCGGGAAATCCTTCTGATCGCCGTTCGGCGTCATTGGCCCTTACCGCCTACACTCCCGGTTTGGATTCATCCAACCGGGAGGTAACCGCATGCAAGTCTCCGAGGCCATCGAGAGCCGCCGTGCCGTCAAGGCATTCGACCCCGATCATCGCCTGAGCGAGTCGGAACAGAACCGGCTGATCGAACTGGCGATGAGGTCCCCGACGGCCTTCAACCTGCAACACTGGCGTTTCGTCGTGGTCAGGGATCCCCAGCGTCGCCGACAGATCCGCGACGTGGCCTGGGACCAGGCACAGGTAACCGATGCCTCGATGCTGGTGATCCTTTGCGGTCGTCGTGACGTCTGGAAGCGCGACGCCGCGCGCGTCTGGAAGGATGCCCCGGCCGAGGTGAGGGAGATGATGGCCGGTGCGATCGATGCCTACTACCGCGATCTTCCCCAGGTCGAGCGAGACGAGGTCATGCGCAGTTGCGGCATCGCCGGACAGACCTTGATGCTCGCTGCACGCGAGATGGGACTGGACTCCTGCCCGATGGACGGCTTCGATTACGAAGCGGTCGGCCGGCTGATCAACCTGCCCGACGATCACCTGATCAGCTTCATGGTCGCCATCGGCAAGAAGGCCAAGGACGTCTGGCCCCGCCCGGGGCAACTGTCCCGTGACGAGGTCATGCGGGTCGACGGATTCTGAACTTGTCACCCGTTGATGCCTCCAACGCCACCGCGGTTGTGTTGAACCGCCTTGCGGCGGACGCCGCATCGACACTCGAAACCGAGAACCAATCGCCGGCCACGCCGGCACGATAGGGAGAGAACACGATGAATGCACGCAATGCACTGATCGCACTGATGATGGCACTGGGCCTGACCGTTGCCGGCTGCGCCGACGAACAGGGCCCGGCCGAAGAAGCCGGCGAGCAGATCGACCAATCCATGGAAGAAGCCGGTGACACCATGGAAGAAGCCACCGACGAGATCGGCGGTCAAGCCGAGGAAGCGGGCGACGAGGTCGAGGAAGAAACCGACTACTGATCCCACCCGTCCGTCATCCGACAGCCCCGCGGGACGCGTGTCCCCGGGGCTTTTTTCATGGCAGCGCCTCGAGCACCCCGCCGATCGGCCCCGACTCCGGGTCGAATTCCCCGGCGATCACGTCCCGGTAGTTGCGGATGCGCTGGACGTACTGGACCGGCTCGTAGCCGCGGGCGTAGCCGTACTTCGTCTGAGGGTAGTAGCGCTTGTCGGCCTTGAGCGGCAGCACCTCGCGCATGTCCGCCCAGGAATCGGGATCCTTGCCGAGCGCCCGGGCAAGTTCCCTCGCATCGAGCACGTGGGCGCGGCCGATGTTGTAGCTGGCCAGCGCGAGGTAGGTCCGGTCCGGCTCGGGAATATCGTCCGGAAGCCGCTCGTGGCGATCGGCCAGGTAGCGCGCCCCGCCCTCGATGGACTCGGCCGGATCGAGCCGGTTCTCCACGCCCAGCGATCGCGCGGTCGACTGCGTGAGCATCATCAGGCCACGTACACCAGTCGGCGACGTCGCCTCCGGGTCCCAGTGCGATTCCTGGTAGGCCATGGCCGCCAGCAGATCGGCGGGCATGCCCGTCACACGGGCAGCGCGCTCAAACTCGGCCCGAAACCGCGGCAGGCGCTCGTCCAGCCGCCGGTTGAGCGCTCGCCAGTCGACGAAATCGAACTCACCGAGATGGGCGTAGTAACGATCCCGCATGCGCTCGACGGCCTGCTCGCCGTCCTCACTCTGGCGCCAGGCTCGCGTGGTCGCGGCGAGTCCATCCTGGCCCTGCACCACGTACCAGCCGGTCTGCTGCCTCGCCCCAAGGTCCATGGCCACGTCCAGGTGCGGCCAGTGCCGCCGCACGATCCGCACGATGTTCGAGTCCGCCACCGTGCAGTCGAGTTCGCGCAGTGCCACCCGGGTCAGCAGGACCTCGGTATTCTGTACCGGATCTTCCCGGAAGCGGATTTCGGGATCCGAAGCCGCCAGGTCCCACAGCAGCCCCGCATAGCTCGAGTCGGCGGTGACCCGTAGGTCGACGCGCGCCAGCTCGGCCGGTGAGCGCGGCAGGGGGCGATCCTCGCGATGGCAGACCACCTGCGGAACGACACGGGTGTGGGCCAGTCCCGGATCGAGGTTCGCGTCACGTTCCGGCAGGTGGGTCAGCCCGGCCGCGGCGAGATGGGCCTCGCCGTCCTCCAGCGCACCGATCACCTCGGCGGTCGATTCGAACACGCGCCAGTGCACCGTCCAGCCCTGCCCTTGGGCAAAGGCCGTGACGAGATCGTGCTCGGGCCCGGTCGGCTGCCCTTCCCGATCGAGGTACCAGGTGGTCCCGGCGTTACGGGTGGCCACGACGAGCACACCGGTCTCGTCGGGGGACTCGATCACGGGCCCCGAGTCACGCTCACAGCCAGTGGAAACGAGTGTCATCGAGGCAAGAAGTAGGGGAAGAATGAATCTGCGCATGGGCTCGCCGGTTCGTAAATTCATGGGCAGCTTAACCCAAGGACGGGTCGGGCAACCGTGATCACTTGGCCACCCCGGGTTCTGTTCGACGGGGTTCCGGCAACGGGTTACCCTTCAGCCAGGGAGGGAATACGCCTCCCCGCCCCCGGCAACACCGATCATCTGGGACAGGACGCACCGCTCGGACATGTCAGATCAGGAACCCACACCAGCCGGCCTGCCCGCGCCCCGTCAGCCTGTTCTCCGCCGGGAGGTAGGCCCGGTCCTGCTGACGCTCTACGGTCTGGGCACCATCCTCGGGGCCGGCATCTACGTGGTCATTGGCGAGGTCGCCGGGGCGGCCGGGCTGCTCACGCCATTCGCATTCGTGCTCGCCGCACTGGTCGCCTCGATCACGGCACTGTCCTTCAGTGAGCTGACCGCGCGCATTCCGGAGGCCGGCGGACCGATCGACTACTCCCGGCAGGCGTTCGGGCGCCCCTGGCTGTCGTCTGCCGTCGGCTGGGCACTCGCAGTCACCGGCATGGTCTCGGGGGCCACGATCCTCACCGGCTTCGAGCGCTATGCCTCGCTGTTCATCGACGTTCCCGCCTGGGTGACCATCGTCACCGTCACCCTGGCCCTCGGCGGGATCGCGGTGGCGGGCATGCGCGAGAGCGCCTGGTTCATGGCGATCACCACCCTGCTTGGCATGGGCGGGCTCGTTTACGTGGTCTGGCTGGCCGCCCCGGACATGGCGGACGCCCCGGTCACGCTCGCCGCCACGCTCAGCGGCTTCGAGACCGGAATGCTCGCGGGGCTGTTCCTCGGCGCCTTCCTCGCCTTCTATTCCTTTATCGGCTTCGAGGACATGGCGAACCTCGCCGAGGAGGTGCACGACGTCAAGCGCAACCTGCCGCGAGCGATCATCGCCGCGGTGCTGATCTCGCTGGTCGTGTACGGCTCGGTGGCGCTGGCCGCCACCAGCGTGCTGTCACCCGACGAGCTGGCCCTCGCCCATGCCCCGCTGGTCGCCGTGGTCGAGGCCAAGGGACACCCCGGCGTGCCGCTGGGGCTGATCAGCCTGTTCATCATCGTCAACGGCGCACTCGGACAGATCATCATGGCCACGCGACTGATCATGGACATGGGCCGTGACCGCGCCGGCGCACCCGCCATCCTCGGACGCGTCAACCCGATCACCCACACGCCGGTCATCGCCACCGTGGCCGTCACGACGGTAGTGCTGCTGCTCACCCTGTTCCTGCCACTCAAGACGCTGGCGAACGTCACCAGCGCGATCATGCTGGCGATCTTCGTCGTCGTGAACGCCTCGCTGATCGTGCTCAAGTGCCGTGGCCAACCCGAGGATGTGCCGAACGTGCCCCGCTGGATCCCGTGGCTGGGACTGCTGCTGTCTGCCGGCGCCCTGGTCACCCAGGCGGTATTCATGGCGACCGGCGGCCAGGGAGCCTAGACTCCAACCAGGCATCACCTGCCTGCACCCCGCAGGACGTCACCCACATGAAATCCCTCCTGACGCTCGCCCTGCTCACCTCCGCCCTACTTCTTGGCGGATGCGCGCACGTCTCGCGTGTCGATGCCGGCCCCCTGACCGCGTTCGGCGAGCCGCTCGAGCAGCCGGACCAGTACCTGTACTACCTGGTGCGCATCGACAACCGGGGCCGGCCACCGGACGCCCTCCCCCCGCTCGCCATCCGCTTCCCGGACGCAGACCGACCCATCGGGCTCGATGCGCTTACCCCGAGCGTCACAGCGCGCTATCTGCCGGCCTTCGTGCCGCCACCGCAATGGCCGGCCACGTGGAAGGAAAAGGCAAGCCGGCAAACGGCGTTCGAGGGAGGAGGGATCTACGTGGGATTCGAGGCGCAGGGGCCGGGCTTCATCGCCCTGTGCTCGCATTGCCACGGTGGCCGGCACTCGCCGGTCCTTTGCACGGCGGACGGTTCGGTCTGCCACCAGCTGCCGGTCACGTACGAGGGGCTGGTCGAGTTGATCGGGCCACCCGACCGGGTCCAGAAGGTGCGCGAGGTGACGTACTGACCTCTCGCCGGACCCGTTCTAGCCCCGACCGAGGTGAATGTCGCGGAAGAACAGGACGCGGTCGAGTTCGGCCTCGTCCAGCCGCAGGCCATGGTCGGCGGCCAGCCGGGAGGCCGCCTCCTCGCGCGTAGCCGGTGCCGGCTCCATGTCGAGCAGGAACTGGCCGGCGTCCTCGACCAGCGCCCAGGGGTAG
>NZ_JAWLBP010000036.1:0-22118 GCF_041687595.1 Guyparkeria sp.
CTGGGCCCGCACCACCCCGGCGAGCGAGCACTCGTCACACAGCGCGATGGCGGCGTAGCCGCGCGTGGCCGCCACCTCGACCAGCCGCTCGGGGTCGGGAGTGGCGGCCAGGAAGCTGAAATTGGAACGGGCGGACAACTCGGCATGGGCACTCATACGAATAATGTACATAAATACAGTATTCGGAATCCAGCACCCGTTGCGACAAACGGCAAGTCGAAAAGGCCGCGCAACGGGCTAGCTGGCAGTTGATCCGGGAAACCGGATCTGCAATTGTTCAAGGGAAACGTCGAAAATCGATCACAACGCGGGAGAGGTCGATGAAGCAGCCATCAAAGCCGACCCGGGACGACACCGCCACCTCCCGACACGAGACAGAGGACGAGCGTCGAGGGACCTCCGCCCCGCTCCGTGACCCCGTGGGGCCGGGAGCGTCCTCGACCGGCACGAATCCGCCGGCCGAGGTGCAGCGAGGTGAGGACAAGGCCATCAGTGGCGACCTGTGGCCGGGACCACGTTACGCCCGCCTGGTCGAGCGGCTGAAGACGTGGATCGGCAAGCCGGTGCATGTCTCGATCTTTTCCTTCAACGGCTCCTTCCTCAAGGAAGGGCAGTCGTACCGGCTGCTTGACGTCGTCCCCTACCCGGCCCCGCAAAGCCACCCCTACCCGGCAAAGCGAGCCTATCCCCACATGCTCATCCTCGAATCCAGCCGACCGCCGGATCGAGACGATGCCTACTGGCGAAACGGCGTACTGCACGGCGGCGCAATCAATCTCGCGCACGTCGGCAGCATCACCGCCAGCGCCTTTCCGGGCGCCCCGGAAGACTGGATCTACGGCAACCTCGACCTGCTCTCTCGCTACTACGGCCGCCCGGCGGCGGACCTGCTGGAAGACGGCACCGTGCCGACAGAGGCCCTGATGGCAGCGCCCGACTCGGTCTGGCTGACCACTGACGACCGCCAACGGCTCGCCGGCCTGCTCGAATCGCCCTGATTCCTCCGTGCGGGGGATTCAGCCGTCGTGTGCCGCCAAAAGCCGCAGGAATCCCTCGCCGTACTTCTCGAGCTTGTGCTCGCCGACGCCGGAGACCGCGGCCATTTCCTCGAGGCTTGACGGGCGGACCTCCAGCATGTGCTTGAGGGTGGCATCGCTGAACACCATGTACGGCGGGATGCCCTGTTCCTCGGCAAGCCGCTTTCGGTGGGCACGCAGGGATTCCCACAGCGGTTCATCCTCGGCCGGGACCGGAGCCTGCCCGGACCGCTCGCGACGCTTTGTCTTCGCCCGCTTCGTCTCCGGTCGCAGGCGAAGGGCTTCGTCGCCTCGCAGCACGGCGCGCGCACTGGGATCGAGATGCAGGCCGCCATGGCCTTCGGCGTCCACCGCGATCAGCCCGCGGGCGATCAACTGGCGGAACAACCCGCGCCAGGCCGCCGCGGACAACTCGGTGCCGATGCCGAAAGTCGAGATCCGGTCGTGGCCGAAACGGCGCATGCGGTCATCGGCCTCGCCGCGCAACACCGAGACAAGGTAGTTCACGCCGAAGCGCTGGCCGGTGCGATGGATGCAGGACAGGGCCTTCTGCGCCGCCACGGTGGCATCCCAGGTCTCCGGTGGCTCGAGGCAGTTGTCGCAGTTGCCGCAGGGCTCGGCCAGTGTCTCGCCGAAATAGGCCAGCAAGGCCTGGCGGCGGCAGGTAGTCATCTCGGTCAGCCCGAGCATCGCATCGAGCTTGGTGCGCTCGATGCGCTTGATGCGCTCGTCGGCCTCGGAACCGGCCATCATCTGCCGCAGGGTGAGCACGTCCTGCAGGCCGTAGTCCATCCAGGCATCCGCAGGCAGGCCGTCGCGCCCGGCCCGGCCGGTCTCCTGGTAGTAGGCCTCGATGCTCTTGGGGAGATTCAGGTGGGCGACGAAGCGCACGTCGGGCTTGTCGATACCCATGCCGAAGGCGATGGTCGCGACCACGATCACCCCCTCCTCGGCGAGAAAGCGTTCCTGCACCTCGCGACGGTGTTCGGCGGAGAGCCCCGCGTGGTAGGGCAGCGCGACCAGGCCCTGCTTCGTCAGCCACTCGGCGGTCTGCTCGACCTTCTTGCGAGACAGACAGTAGACGATGCCGGCCTCCCCGGGGTGCTCCTCGCGAATGAAGCGCAGGAGGCGATCGCGGCTGCCGCCAGCCCCTTGGCTGATCCGATAGCGGATATTGGGCCGGTCGAAGCCGGAGACGAACCGTCGCGCATCGTCCAGCCGCAGCCGGCCGACAATCTCCTCGCGGGTGGCCTCGTCGGCGGTGGCGGTCAGCGCGATGCGCGGGATGCCGGGAAACCGGTCGGCCAGCTCGCCCAGGCGGATGTACTCCGGCCGGAAGTCGTGCCCCCACTGCGAGACGCAGTGCGCCTCGTCGATTGCCACCAGGTTGACGTTCACCTCGGCCAGCCGTTCGAGCATGCCCGGCATCATCAACCGCTCGGGGGCGACGTAGAGCAGGTCCAGTTCACCGGCGTGCAGGCGGCGGAAAACCTCCCTGGCCTCGTCGGCCGAGAGACTGGAATTGAGGAAGGCGGCGGCCACGCCCAGTTCTCGAAGGGCGGCGACCTGGTCCTGCATCAGGGCGATCAGCGGCGACACGACGATCGCCGTGCCGGGCATGGCCAGCGCCGGCACCTGGTAGCACAGCGACTTGCCGCCGCCGGTGGGCATTAGTACCAGCGCGTCGCGACCGCCGACGACCGTCTCGATGACCGCGTCCTGCGGCGAACGGAAATCGTCGAAGCCGAAAACGCTCCTGAGTATGTCTCTTGGTGTGCCCTGCATGGCGCTATTGGGCCAGAATCACGTCGCAATGCAAGTGGCGAAGGCGCGGTTCCAGGGACCGAACGGATGGACGCCTTAACAAAAGTCCATTAGGGTGCAATTCTCGACACGAACCATGACAACGTGACAGGAATACCTGCATGGACCTCGACAATATGGACGCCCTCGACAAGGCGACCCGTCCGAGCCGCCGCGAGATGTACCGCTTCGGCTGGGCACTGCTGTTCGTCATCGCGGTGGCTGCCTTCACCTACCTGACCCAGGGGCACGTCAGCCTGGTCATGGTCATGGCGGCGGTGATCGGTGCCTACATGGCCATGAACATCGGCGCGAACGACGTGGCCAACAACGTCGGACCCGCCGTGGGCTCCAAGGCCCTGACCCTGGGCGGGGCGATCGCCATCGCGGCGATATTCGAGTCCGCCGGGGCCATCATCGCCGGCGGCGACGTGGTGACCACCATCAAGGGCGGCATCATCGACCCGGCGGAAATCGGCGACCCGATGACCTTCGTCTGGCTGATGATGGCAGCCCTGCTCGCCGCGGCCATCTGGCTGAACCTGGCCACGGCCTTCGGCGCTCCCGTCTCCACCACGCATTCGATCGTCGGCGGCGTGATGGGCGGCGGCATCGCGGCGGCCGGATGGGGTATCGCCAACTGGGGCACGGTCGGCCAGATCGTCGCCAGCTGGGTGGTCTCACCCCTGCTGGGCGGGCTCATCGCCGCGGGCCTGCTCTATCTCATCAAGCGCAGCATCACCTACCAGGGCGACCTGATCGCCGCGGCCAAGCGGCGCGTGCCCTGGTTCCTCGCGCTGATGGCCTGGGCCTTCGCCACCTATCTCGTGATCAAGGGAGTCAAGAAGGTCGTCGAGATCCCCTTTTCCGGCGCCGTCCTGATCGGGCTGGTCGCCGCGGCGATCGTGTTCGTCGCCGTCCGCCCGCTGGTCGCCCGTGCCGCCGACCGCATGGAGGAAAACAGCAAGGCGAGCGTCAACCGCCTGTTCACCCTTCCGCTGATCTTCGCCGCCGCCCTCCTGAGCTTCGCCCACGGCTCGAACGACGTGGCCAACGCCGTCGGTCCGCTGGCCGCGATCAACGATGCCCTGACCGAGGCCGGCACGGCCGCCAAGGCAGCCATCCCGCTGTGGATCATGGGGATCGGGGCGCTGGGTCTTGCTGTTGGCCTGGCCCTCTACGGCCCGAAGCTGATCCGCACGGTCGGCCACGAGATCACCGACATCGACCAGATGCGGGCCTACTGCATCGCCATGGCCGCGGCCCTGACGGTAATCGTCGCCTCGCAGCTCGGCCTGCCGGTTTCGACCACCCACGTGACCATCGGTGCGGTCTTCGGCGTCGGCTTTCTGCGCGAGTACCTCAAGTCGAACTACGACCGCATCGAGCAGCAGGTCCGTGATCTTCATCCGGAGGGTGACGACGACGAGGTGATACGCGAGTACCTGGAACGCTTCCGCTCCGCCTCGCTCAAGCAGAAGGAGCAGATGCTCCAGGATCTCAAGGACAAGAACGCCCGCCGCGAGGCCCACATCAGCAAGCGCCAACGCAAGGACCTCAAGAAGATCTACAAGCGCGAACTGGTCAAGCGCTCGCTGGTACTCAAGGTCGTCGCCGCCTGGGTGATCACCGTCCCGGCTGCAGCCATCCTCGCGGCCGTCTTCTTCTATCTCATGCAGGGACTCATGCCCGGATGAACCGCCGGGCGGCGTGAAGGCGATACACTGCCGGCATGCCTGCCACACCCTGCCACCCTGCCGACCTGATCGCCGCCGTCGAGGCCGCGATGCCGGCATGGCGCTCGGCTCGGCACCGCCTGCCGATCGTCATCAGCGGATCATCCGACTGGGTGCTGGAATGCGCCCGGTCGCTGGCGGATAACGACACCCTGTGGATCGGCCCCGATGCTCCGGCGGGGCAACGCTCACTGACGTTCGGGCGTGCCCGAGAGTCGTTGGGTGGAGAATGCGGGCAACTGGTATTCAACGCCCTCGAGGGGATCGATCCCGACGCGCTGGGCGCCGCCGCCGGCCTGCCCCGGGGTGGCGGCCGCATGCTCTGGCTCACCCCGCCGCTGGACGACTGGCCGCAACGGGCCGACCCGGAACTCGCCCGCATCACGCCCTACCCGCTGTCCTATCGCGACGCCGGCAACGCCTTCGTGCAACGGATGGCAGACTGCCTGCAAGCCGAGCCCCGCATATGGCGTATTGCCGAAGGTCGGCCCTTGCCACCGCCGCCCAGGCCGCTCCCGGACGACTCGGCATCTCCGCTTGCCGATGACGAGGGCTGCCGCACGGCCGACCAGTGCAAGGCCGTCGACCAGATCCTGGCCGTGGCCCGGGGCCGTCCGAGGCGACCGCTGGTGCTGCGCTCGGACCGTGGCCGAGGCAAGTCCTCGGCCCTGGGTATCGCCGCCGCACGCGTCCTCGCCGCGGGGCTGGGCGACGTCCTGGTCACGGCACCTCGCCGAGCGGCGGTCGAGCCGTTGTTCGAACAGGCGGCCCGCCAGGCCGGGATCTCGGCGACCAACGACGGAGATGTAAGGTGTGGTGACAACCGCCTGCGCTTCGTGCCACCGGACGTGCTGATCGATCAGTCCCCGCAGGCCCGGCTGCTGCTGATCGACGAGGCCGCCGCCCTGCCCGCCGGGATGCTCGAATCCCTGTTCCATCGCTACCCGCGCGTCGTCTTTTCGACCACCGAGCATGGCTACGAGGGCACCGGGCGAGGCTTTGCCATTCGCTTTGCCGCACTGCTCGATCGTCTGGCCGTCTCGGTGCGGCGACTGACGCTCACCACCCCGATCCGCTGGGCACCCGATGACCCGCTCGAGGCGCTGGTCGACCGGTTCCTTCTCCTCGATGCCGATCCGGCACCTGACGAGGCGATCGACGCGACCACCACGGCCGACATCCGGCCGGTGCCTCCGGCCGAACTGATAGCGGACGAGCGCCGGCTCGCCGAGTTGTTCGGGCTGCTGGTTACCGCCCACTACCGAACCACACCTCGGGACCTGCGCCAGATGCTTGACGTCCCCGCCAGCACGGTCTGGGAGGGTCGCTCGAACGGGCACGTACTCGCCACGGCCCTGACGCAGGATGAAGGCGGACTGCCCCCGGATCTGGCCGAGGCGGTGTTCGCCGGCGAACGCCGGGTCCGGGGTCACCTGCTGCCGCAAACGATGGCGACCCATGCCGGTGAACCGCGATGGACGGGACTGCGCGGTCGACGCATCCAGCGAATCGCCGTTCACCCGGCCGCCCGACGGGCCGGGCTGGGCACCCGGATCGTCCGGGGCATCACCGAGCGGGCCGCGGAGGACGGGCTCGACTTTCTCGGAGTCAGTTTCGGCGTGGAAACGGATCTACTGAACTTCTGGCTGGCGCAGGGACTGACTCCCCTGCATCTTGGCCAGCATCGCGACCACTCCTCGGGGCGACAATCGCTGGTCATGGCGCGTGGGTTGAATGCCCGAGGGCAACTGGCGATCGATCACTCGGCCAGGCGCTTTCAGACCCGGCTGCCCGTGCTGGCCGCCGGCCCCCTACGCACCACCGATCCGCGGTTACTGGCAGGCCTGCTCGACACCCCCACGGACGTGCCAGTCGCGCCTCCACCCGCCGACTGGGCGCAGATCGAGGCCTGCGCGCTGCGTCGCCACCCCATCGATGCTGCCCTGCCGGCGCTGAGAACCTTTTTGAGTGTCGCGCTGGGAAGCTCCGAGGTCCGCACGAGGGTCGACGAGCAACAGCGCGCCCTCTTGGTCGCCCGCTTCCTGCAGTTGCGCGAGATGCTCGACCTGGCGGCCGGCTTCGGGCTCGACGGGCGGCCGGCCATCGACCGACAATGCCGGCGATCCCTGCGTCACGTGCTCGCCGCCCTCGAGCCCGGGGATGCCAGAGGCGGCGATCGCAGAATTCGGCAATAATGACCGACGGCCCCGTTCGGAGCACCATCACCGCAGCCCGACAGGCACCCCCTCGACAATCACGGAAAGCCGATCATGAAAGTCGCCTTTTTCTCCGCCAAACCCTATGAACGGGAGGCATTCGAGGCACTCGACCACGACCACGAGATCACCTACCTCGAGGAACGCCTGACCGAAACAACGGCGCATCGATGCCAGGGGCACCGGGCCGTCTCCGTATTCACGAACGACATCCTCGACGCGACCGTGATCCATACGCTTGCCCGCGAGGGCTGCGAGGTCATCGCGCTTCGCTGCGCTGGCTGCAACCACGTGGATTTCGACGCCGCCGATGAGACCGGCATGCGAGTCGTGCACGTCCCCGCGTATTCGCCCCACGCGGTCGCCGAGCACGCCGTGGCACTCATGATGGCCGTCATTCGACATGTCCACCGTGCCGCCGACCGAGTACGCAACGGCAACTATGCCCTGCACGGCCTGACCGGCTTCGACGTCGTCGGCAAGACGGTCGGGGTGATCGGCACCGGCAGGATCGGCACGGCATTCGCCCGCATCCTCGGGCAGGGCTTTCGAGCACGGGTGATCGCCCATGACCCGGCTCCGAACCGGGCCTGCCGAGAAATGGGCGTGGAATACACCTCCCTCGGGTCGCTCCTCGACCAGTCGGACATCATCGCCCTGCACTGCCCGCTGACCGAGCAAAGCCACCACCTGATCGATGCCGAGGCGATCGCGGCGATGAAGCCCGGCGTGGTGCTCGTCAACACCGCACGAGGCGGGGTGATCGATACGCTGGCCGTGATCGACGGACTCAAGAGCGGACGGGTCGGCGCGCTGGCGATCGACGTCTACGAACACGAAGGACCGCTGTTCTTCGAGGATCGCAGCGACGAGATCCTCAAGGACGACACGTTCGCCCGGCTGCTGACCTTTCACAATGTACTGATCACCGGCCACCAGGCATTTCTGACACACGACGCGCTCGAACAGATCGCCCGGCAGACCGTCGCCAACCTGACCTGCATCGAAACCGGCGCGGCCTGCGAACGCGAGATCACGCCGGCCGACCTGCAGGCCGACTGACCCGACCCCGCCGGGGCGCTACAATGCCCCCTTTTGCCGGCATGCCCATGGACCTGATCACCCCGCTACAGCTCTCGCACCTCGAGCCCATCGCCCAGGGCGCGCAGAAGCTCGTCTTCCGCCACCCGGAGGACCCGAGGGTACTGGTCAAGGTGATCAACCCTCGCTTCATCGAGCGCCACGACCGTCGCGACACCTTCTACAAGAAGCGTCGGCGCATCGGCCATCACCGGGCCTTCGCCCGCGAGATGATCGAGCACCTGGTCTCGCGGGCCCTGCACCCCGGCCGGCTGGCACCGTGCCCTCACATCCAGAACATCCTGGGCGTGGTCGACACCGACATGGGCGCGGCGCTCCTGGTCGAGGCCGTGCTCGACGAGAACGGCGATCTGGCCCCCACTCTTCAGGATCTGCTGGAAACCGGGCGCTATGGCGAGCGCGAGCAGCAGGCGCTCGAGACCTTCTTCGACTGGGCGCTGGCCTCGAACGTGCTGATCAACGACCTCTCCACGGACAACCTCGCCCGGCACCCGGACGGGCACTTCGTGATGATCGACGGGCTGGGCGATCGCGCCGGCATCCCGATCCGCGCGGTCAGCCCCTGGTTCAACCGCCTCTACAAGCGGAAGAAGATCCGCCAGCTCCGCGAGGAGATCGAGTCGCTGCGACAATGCGATTGACCCCGTGGCACGGGTGACCGCTCCCAGTCGCGTCCAGCGGTTCCCTGCTAATCTCCGTACGGAAAACACAGGGAGGAAACCATGCGCCCCGAAACCATCGCCCTGCACACGGGCTACGAGCCGGACGACCAGCACGCCGTGGCCGTGCCCATCCACCAGACCACCTCGTACAGCTTCGACAACGCCCAGCACGCCGCCGACCTGTTCGACCTCAAGGTCCAGGGCAACATCTACTCGCGCATGATGAATCCCACCTGCGGGGTGCTCGAGGCGCGCGTGGCGGCACTCGACGGCGGCATCGGCGCGCTGGCGACGGCCACCGGCATGGCCGCGATCACCTACGCGATCCAGACCATCGCCCAGGCCGGCGACAACATCATCTCGATCAGCGAGCTCTACGGCGGCACCTACAACCTGTTCGCCCACACCCTGCCCCGCCAGGACATCGAGGTGCGTTTCCACGACAAGGACGACTTCGCCGGTATCGAGGCCTCGATCGACGGACGCACCCGCGCGATCTACTGCGAATCGATCGGCAACCCCTCGGGCAGCGTCGCCGACATCGAGCGACTGGCCGATATCGCCCATCGCAACGGCCTGCCGCTGATGGTCGACAACACCGTCGGCACGCCCTTTTTGCTCAAGCCCATCGACTTTGGCGCCGACATCGTGATCCACTCGGCGACCAAGTACATCGGCGGCCACGGCACCACGCTCGGCGGGGTGATCGTCGACTCGGGCAACTTCGACTGGGCCGCGCACCCGGAGCGCTTCTCGCTGCTGATCGAACCCGATCCTTCCTACCACGGCGTGAGCTACACCAACGACGTCGGCCAGGCCGCCTTCATTACCCGGGCCCGCGTGGTGCCGCTGCGAAACACCGGCGCGGCCCTGTCGGCACAATCCGCCTGGAACCTGCTGCAAGGGCTGGAGACGCTCTCGCTGCGCATGGACCGCATCTGCGAGAACACTCAGGAAATCGCCGAATTCCTCGAGGGCCACCCACAGGTCAGCTGGGTGCAGTACGCCGGCCTGCCCGAGCACAAGGACCACCGCCTGGCGCAGAAGTACATGGACGGTCGCGCCTCGGGCATCCTCAGCTTCGGACTGAACGGGGGCCGCGAGGCGGGCGTGAAATTCTACGACGCGCTAAAGCTGATCCTGCGGCTGGTCAACATCGGCGATGCCAAGAGCTGCGCGGCCATCCCCGCCTCGACCACCCACCGCCAGCTCAATGACCAGGAACTGCGCGCAGCCGGGGTGCCGCCGGACATGGTGCGCCTGTCGATCGGCATCGAGCACGTCGACGACCTGATCGAGGACCTGGACCAGGCGCTCAATGCCGCGCACTGAGGTCTATGAGCGGGCCGGGCCCGCTAAAGCCGCACCAGCGGGTGTCCCCATCCATTAGGCCGCCGAGGCTCTCGTAGCGGGGACACGCACCTGTCGGCGCGTTTCGCGCTAAGGGGAAACTCCCACAGGAAAACGGCCGTCTCAGGCGAGAAGCACGGCGATGATGCCGGTGATGAAAATGCCGTCGAAGGTCCCCGCCCCGCCGATGGACGCCACCGGCGAGCCCATCTTGCGGATGTCCTTCAGGCGCAGCAGGTCGGCCCCGATCAGCACGCCGAGCGTGCCGCCCACGTACGCCAGTGCCGGGCTGTGCTCCGGGTCGATGACGATTCCGGCCATGGCGGCTGCCAGCGGCGCGATGATGATCGGCATGCCGATGCCGAGCCCCGGCACGGGACGGCTGGCGTAGTAGGACACGGCCGAGACCGTGCCCACGGCCAGCAGGTAGTCGAACGCTGCCGCACCGGCGTTGAGCACCAGGTAGGCGGAAAACGTCAGCGGCAGCAGGCAGCCGCCCAGGTTCACGGCCACCGTCGTGTACCCCTCGAAGGGTATCTGGCGGTGTTTCAGCAGGCTGCGAAACGGCTCGGGTGGCGGTTCGTCGGGTTCCTCGGCTTCCATGCGGAACAGGGGCAGGTTCACCAGGCTGCCCAGCAACGAGACGAACAGGAGCGTCATTCCCGCTTCCGGGTCGAGCCCGAGCTTGTCGAAGGCGATCTGCAGCGCCCCGACCTGGATCAGGACGAAAAGAAATACCAGCCCGAACAGGGCGAACAGGAACGGGCCGCCCGGCATCGCCCTTCAGTCTCCGCGGATCGCCAAGACGACCACGAAGGCGTATTCGCCGCGCCCGGGCCGCAGGGGCTCGATGTCCCGCGTCTCGGCCAGCGAATGGGCCAGGGTCTGCCCCCAGGCGTCAACGCGAAAGCCGCCGTCCTCGAGGAAGCCGGCCACCTCGTCGGCAGAGTAGAAGGTGGCGTCCCGGTAGAACACGCTCTCGTGCTGGTGCGCCGTGTAATGCCGGCCGAGCGTGCTCTCCCGGTCGATGAACCCGATCACCAGCCGACCGCCCGGCCGAAGCACGCGGCGGGCCTCGGCCACCATCGCGGCGGGCGAGTCGACGAAGCAGATGGTGGTGACCACCAGGGCGTGGTCGAAGCGGCCCGCCGCGAACGGGAGGCCCTCCGCGACCCCCTCCACCACATCGATGCCGCGTTCGGCCGCGTATCCCAGCATGGCCGGTGAAGGGTCGACACCCACCTTCACGCCCAGCGGCCCGGCGAACCGACCGCTGCCAACACCGATCTCCAGACCCTCGCCCTCCCAGGGAACGAACGGCCGCAGAGCGAGCAGTTCGGAGAGATAGGCGGCCTCGTGATGCTCGAACCACGCTTCATAGCGCTGGTGATGGGCTTCGAAAGAGGCTTCTCTGGCCATGGGCGCATTTCCTCGGTCTTTCGTGGGGGGACAGGGCGTTCGCGGGACAGTCAACGTGTCCCGGCGACGAGAGACGACGGGCGCGACGCTTCGTCAAGGACACGCCCGAGGGTAGCGAGTCGGTCGACAGGCACGTAGTCCCGGCCGGCCAGGCTCGGCAGGCTGTCACTCCCTGGCGTCATCGCCACCTGCTCCAGCGCGCGCCAGACCAGCTCGGAGCAGTACATGGCCAGGTGGTCGTCGAGTCGAAAGCTCGTGTCAAACGGCGTGCCTCGCCTCAGTTGAATATCCAGCCACTCGCCGACCCGCGCGCGCTTTCCGGCATCGAGCGCAGGGCGCACCACCCGGACGTACCGGGCCTGCCCGGTGAACGCGGCGAACGACTCGCGCCGGATTCTCCCGCCCAACGGCGAACCATCCATGTGTACCACGGCGACCCCCTTGCCGTCGCGGATGACCATGCCGGCATGGCTCCAGCGGCTGTCCCCGTCGGCGAACCGCCGGGCGACGAAGCCCCAGGCGCTGTCGTTGCCCAGCAGCACGATGTCTCCCGTTCGCAGTTCGTCGGCGGACGCGACTCCGGCCGCAAGACCGAGAATCAGGGCAAGGATTGCCCTCAGAGGTCGGCTTCGCACTGCTTGGCGGCAATCAGCAGTTCCTGCATGGTGCCATCATCGAGCACCTGCGCCGCTTCGGACTGGCTGACATCTCCCTGCTCCGCGACCATGAATTCCGCGAGCCTGCCGAACCGGTCATCGTCGAGATTCCTCTCAAGGCGGTCGGCCATGCACTGGCAACCGGTTTCGTCGCTCGAGTTCTCGACGCAGGCCGACGTGAAATCCGCCTTCGGACTCGAACACCCCGTCAGCCCCCAGATCGCCGCGGCCACCGCGGCCAGTCCCAGGACCATCCCTGTCTTCGTCTGCTGCATCCGATTTTCTCCTTCTGCCTTGTTTCGGGGGGTCCCAGTCTATCGCGCCGGCCCGCCCCCGCAACCCGCCTGACAGTGAGCCGGAGACGGGGAACTCACCCCCCCTTCCACCTTGATCCAGGGCCATTCGCCACCGGATTCATGCACCCGGCTTCCGGACCGGTAGAATCCGGCGACCCCTTCAACCGACGAGGCCAAAGAATGGACGTACTGCGATCGTCCCTCACACGGGTGAGACAGCTCATCGGCCCACCCACGACGCGGGTCGGGTGGCGCGAAATTTCCATATCGGGCATCGCCGCCCTGGTGGGCATTTACGCGGTCCACACGCTGACCGCCTGGGTGGCCGGCCCACTTGCCGCGGTGTTCATGGTGGCATCGATGGGTGCGGCGGCCGTGCTGCTGTTCGCCGTGCCGCACGGGGCGCTGTCGCAACCCTGGCCTGTCTTCGGGGGGCAAGCCGTCTCGGCGATTGTCGGCGTAAGCGCCGCCCAGTGGATCGCCGATCCGTCCCTCGCTGCAGGGGTCGCCGTGGGGGGTGCCATCGCCGCCATGCAGTGGCTGCGCTGCGTGCACCCGCCCGGCGGGGCCACGGCTCTGGTGGCCGTGATCGGCGGCTCGGCGGTGCACGATCTGGGGTACGGGTTCGTCGTCATCCCCGTGTTGGCCAACACCCTGATCATCTTCGTGGTAGCCGTGGCAGCCAACTATCCCTTTCCCTGGCGGCGCTACCCGATCGGCCTGGCTCGGTTCGAAGAGCCACCGGCCCCGCCGTTGTCGAGCGATCATCTGCAGGCCGCCATCCAGGACCTGAACGTGGTGGTCGACATCACCCCGGCCGAGCTCGATGCCATCGCCCGCCGCGCGATGACCCACGCCACGCAGGACAATTCCGCCCTGCAGGTCCCGATCGGCAAGCGTTACGTGCAAGCCCATGCCGGCGAGAATCTCACCATCCACAAGCGGCTGGAGCGCACCGACGAAGGAGATGCCCATGGCCGCATCACGCTCAACGTGGTCAGTCCCCCGGACGGGAAGTAACGACCGGCCGGCAGGGCCTTGCCACTCAGCCCTCGGCCGGGGCCCCGCTGCGCTTGCGGTACGGGCCGTATAGGGCGGCCAGGGCCAAGACGATGCCGGACACGGTGGCGATCATGCCGGCCGCGCTGACCGCGTCGTCCGCACCGAACCACAGCGGCCCGTGGCCGGCGAGGACGTAGCCGATCACCGCCGAGAAAACGGCGAAGGCCACCGACCAGAGCACCTGGACCTCCAGCCGATTGGTCATCAGGCGCGCGGCGGCCGGCGGGCAGATGAACATGGCGATCACGATTATCGAGCCCACCGCGTCGAACGCCGCCACCGCGGCCACCGCAGCCACGATCACCAGCGCGAGCCCGATGGCATTGGTGCGCATGCCCAGCACTCGGGCGAAGTCCTCGTCGAAGGTGGATATCTTGAGCGGTCGCCAGAAGAACAGCGTGAACAGCAGGACGCCCAGACAGACGATGGCGATGCGCGGCAGCTCCGGCGGCAGGCCCGCCAGTGCGGCCGGGTCGAGCAGCGACCCCCAGCCCTCGGCCTCCACCCAGATCAGGCTCTCCAGGTTCCCGTAGAGGGCATGCTCGACGTCCAGGTGCACCGACGAGGTGTCCGACTGCTCGAGCAGCAGCACGCCCGCGGCGAACAGCGCAGTGAAGGCCACCCCCATGGCCGCTCCCGGCTCGATACGCCCCAGGCGCTTGATGGTCTCGATCAGCACCACCGCCACGATGGCCGCCCCCGCTGCCCCGAGCATCATGGGGATCGAGCTCACAACGCCAGTCAGCAGGAACGCCACGACGATCCCCGGCAGCACTACGTGACTGATCGCGTCGCCGATCAGTGCCTGACGACGCAGCACCAGGAAGTTGCCCGGCAGGGCGCAGGCGATGGCCGCCAGCACCCCGATGAGCAGCGGGACGAGCGAGAGCATGACGAATTCGCTACCCATCACCCGCTCATCCCGCAGTCGTGTGCGATCCGTTGATCGATGTCACGGATCTCGTCATCGGTCAGCCACTCCTCGATCGGGGTGAGACCGTCGTAACGTGCCGCCACGGATTCATGCGAATGCAGGCGACGGGCGATCGCCCAGCGCGCCTCGTCCCGGCAGGCCTTCGCCGCCCTCTCCCGGCCCTTCTCGGTAGCCACCCCGTCGGGCCGGGCCAGCCCTTCACGGACCAGCAGCGACAGCGTGTAGCGTTCGTAGATGGGCTGGTCCCGGGCCAGCGACAGCAGCCCCTGGCGCAGGTGGATCCGTCGCTGCTGCCGCCGATGGCGCAGTCCGGCCGCCACCACGCCGCGTCCCGGCGCCAGCAGCAGGGAGAGCACGAACAGGGCGAACGCGGTGAGGACGATGATCGGCCCGGTGGGCAGTGCCGGAGCCGTGGCGGAGATGGCGGCACCGACGAACCCGGCCATCGCGCCGAGGGCTCCGGCGATCCAGACGACGCGCTCGGTCCGCTCGGTCCAGAAACGGGCGGTCACCGGCGGGATGATGAGCAGGGCGACGATCAGCACCAGACCGACGACCTTGAGCCCGATGATGGTCACCGCCAGCACCAGCCCCATCATCGCGAGATCTACCCGGCGGACGTTGACCCCGGCGGAGGCGGCGAAGCCCGGGTCGAACGCCACCATGGTCATGGGGCGACGCAGAAGGTACACCAGCGAGACCGCCAGCGCTCCCCCCACGGCGATCAGCACCGCGTCGCCGTAGACCATCCCGGCGGTGGCCCCGAGCAGGAACTCCTCCAACCCCGCCTGCCGCCCGGCCGACATCGTCTGGATCACCGTCAGCAACACGACGCCGAAACCGAAGAAGACCGAAAGCACCGCACCGATTGCCGCATCCTCGGACAGGCGGGTATTGCGAGTCAGCCAGTGCATGGCCAGCAGCCCTAGCGCCGCGGTGAGCGCCGAACCGGCGAGCAGCCCGACCAGATTCCGCCCCTCTCCCCCGAGGGCCACCATCACGATGAACGCCAGGCCCACGCCGGGCAGGGTCGAATGGCTGATGGCGTCCGAGACCAGCGCCCGCTTGCGCAGGAACAGAAAGGTACCGGATGCCCCGGCGGCCAGCCCCAGCAGGCCGGCGCCAACGGCGACCAGGGTAGCGTTATAGCCGAGTTGGAGGGTGAGGGCCTCGAGCAGCATCAATGGCCACCGAGTTGCAACTGATCGATCTGCGCGGTGGCCAGACGGCCGCCGTAGGCGCGCTGGAGATTGTCCTCGGTGAACGCCTCGGCCACCGGTCCCTCGGCCACCTTGCGGACATTGATCAGCAGGACACGATCGAAGTAGTCGTTGACGGTCGACAGGTCATGGTGAACGACCACCACGGTACGGCCCTCGGCCTGCAGTGACTTGAGCACCTCGACGATGGCCCGCTCGGTGGCGGCGTCCACGCCGGCGAAAGGCTCGTCGAGCAGATACAGGTCGGCCCCCTGCGCCAGCGCCCGGGCCAGGAACACCCGTTGCTGCTGGCCGCCGGACAATTGCCCGATCTGGCGGTCGGCGAAGTCCTTCATCCCCACCCGGTCGAGGCAGTCGAGTGCCCGGCCGCGATGGCGATCGCGCACCAGCCCCAGCAAGCCGAGCTCGCGAGCCATGCCCATGAGCACCACGTCGATCACGCGAGTGGGAAAGTCCCAGTCCACCGTGGCGCGCTGCGGGACGTAGGCGATCCGGTGACGCGCGCGCGCCAAAGGCTCGCCGAAGACCGTCACCGTGCCGGACAGGCGGGGAATGATCCCGAGAATCGCCTTGAGGCTGGTGGACTTGCCGGCGCCGTTCGGCCCGATGATGGCCGTCATGGAGCCCTTCTCCACCGTCATGTCCAGCGAGAACACGGCCGGCTTCTGTCCGTAGGCGACCGTCAGCCCACGGACCGCCAGCGGCTTGTCCACCAGCTCCGGCAGACGGCTCGTACCCTGGGTGGCGCTTCTGAGTGCATCAAGCATCCAATCTCATCCTTTCACGGCCAACTGCCGCGGCAACAGGCATCACTCAGTGGCCGGCCAGACGGCCCTGCATGCCGCCTGCCGGTGCCTCGCCCCCGAGGGCACGGGTGATCGTGGTGACATTGTGGTCGATCATCCCGATGTAACTGCCCTCGTAGGACCCGTCCGGCCCCATCGCGTCGGAGAACAGCTCCCCGCCGAGCGATATCTCGTGCCCCCGGGAGGCCGCCCCCTCGATCAGCGCGCGAATATTGCGATCGGACACGGAGCTCTCCACGAACACTGCCTGCACGTCGCGCTCGACCAGCAGGTCGACCAGCGTACGAATACGCGAGAGACCGGCCTCCGACTGCGTCGAGATGCCCTGGATGCCTACCACCTCGAAGTCGTATGACCGGCCGAAGTAGCCGAAAGCATCGTGGGCCGTCAGCAGCACGCGACTTCCGTCGGGCACGGTGGCCGTGACCCGGCGGGCATAGTCGGCCAACTGCGCGAGATCGGCGCGGAAACGGTCGGCATTGTCGCGGAACACATCCGCATCGTCCGGGCTCGCCTCGATCAGGGCATCGCGCACGATGAGCACCACCCGCGACCACAGGTCGGGGTCCATCCAGACGTGCGGGTCGATCCGGTCATCGTACTCCGCGTGCGACAGCAGGTCGTCGGTCGGCAGGGATTCCGCCATGGCAACCACGGACTGGCGGCGAGCAAGCTTCTCGAGAAAGCCCTCCATCTGCGCCTCGAGGTACAGGCCGTGCCAGAGCACCAGGTCTGCACGGGTCATCGCCACGATGTCGGTACGCGTTTGACGATAGCCGTGCGGGTCGACACCCGATCCCATCAGCGCCCGGACTTCCACCCGGTCGCCGCCGACCTCGCGTACCGCGTCGGCGATCATGCCGGTGGTGGCCACCACGCTCAGCCGCTCACCGGCCTGTGCCACGCCGGAAAGGCACAGCAGGCCGGCCAGAGACATGAATATCCCGCGCCAACACGCAGCCAGCGAACCCGTTCCCATTGCCGATATCCTTTGATTCCGATGTGTGCCCTGCCCCGGCCAACACGGTCCGGAAGCAGGATTAGCCTTGACTAACTTTCAGGGAAACCTATCGCCTAACCCACTCCCAAGTCAATAGCGGCAGAAACCACACTCCAACGCCACGCCCCTGTGCCTCGATTACGGCAGGCAACAGAGCCGGCCCGCGATCGAGCCACCGGCCCGGCGGAATCAGGAGAAGAGGAAGAACGGAGCGGTCGAAGCCGCGGCACTCAGAGCTTGGGCTCGCGGACCCGCAAGGCGGCCTGACCGGTCTCGGTCGAGAGGCTGTTGATGATGTGACAGAACAACTCGGCGGTCTTCTGCGCATCGTAGAGTGCACCGTGTGCCCGGCTGTTGTCCCAGTCGAAACCGGCAGCGGTGACCGCCTTGGCCAGCACGGTCTCCCCGACGGCCACCGCGGCCGCGGTGACCGTGTCCAGCGTGGAGAACGGATGGAAGGGATTGCGCTTGTAGCCCGTGCGCTCGCAGGCAGCCTTGACCACGGAGAGGTCGAACGGCGCGTTGTGTCCCACCAGGATGGCGCGACGCGCGTTGAGCGCCTTGACCTGACGACGGATCGGGCGGAAGAACGCATCGAGGGCGGCGCGCTCCTCCATGGCCTCGCGCTCGGGGTCGGAAGGGTCGATACCGTGGATCTTGATCGAGACAGGGTCGACCACCGTCAATGCACTGGGATGCACCGAGACGGCGACCTCCTCGGCGGGATAGAGCCGCCCGTGCTCGTCGACCTCCAGCAGCACGGCCGCCAGTTCCAGCAGGGCATGCCCCTGCGGGTCGAGCCCGCCCGTCTCGACGTCCACGACCACGGGCACGAAGCCGCGAAAGCGGCGCGCGATGTTGGGGGTTTCCTGCTCGGTACGCTCTGCGCTCATGGCGACCGGCTCAACCCAGATCCAGGCGGCCGCGCCAGGAGGTGACGGTGTTGTGCATCAGCATGGCGATCGTCATCGGCCCCACCCCGCCGGGCACCGGGGTGATGTACCCGGCCCGATCGGCGGCGGCCTCGAAGTCGACGTCACCGTACAGCGAGCCGTCCTCGCGCCGATGGATGCCCACGTCGATGACAATCGCTCCCTCCTTGATCCACTCGCCCTTGACCAGCCCGGGCTTGCCGGCGGCGACCACTACCAGGTCCGCGCGGCGGACATGATCGGCCAGGTCCCTGGTGAAGCGGTGGCAGACGGTCACGGTCGCTCCGGCCAGCAGCAGTTCGAGCGCCATGGGACGACCAACGATGTTCGAGGCCCCCACGACCACCGCTTCCATGCCGTGAAGATCCCGCCCGGTCTCGTCGAGCAGGCGCATCACGCCATAAGGAGTGCAGGGACGCAGGCCGGGGCGGCGGATGGCCAGCCGCCCGATGTTCGCCGGGTGGAACCCGTCGACGTCCTTGTCCGGATCGATACGCTCGATGATCGAGTCGGCACTGAGATGCTCTGGCAGCGGCAACTGCACCAGGATACCGTCGACGCGCTCGTCGACGTTGAGCTCGTCGATCAGGGCATCGAGCTCCGCCTGGGTGACGCTCTCGTCGAGGTCATGCGAGAACGAGGCGATACCCAGCTTGGCGCAGGCCTTGCGCTTGTTGGCGACGTACACGGACGAGGCCGGATCCCCGCCCACCTGCACCACCGCCAGCCCGGGCGGACGATGGCCGTTCTCGGTGTAGGCGGCGATGGTCTCGGCCAGCCCGGCGCGCACGGCGGCGCCAACGGCTCGCCCGTCAAGGAGTCTTGCAGTCATGGGGCATGCATCACGTGCGGGAAAGGCGTGATTGTCGCATGCACCCCGGGCGGACTCAATCGAGCCGACGCGGGGACACCCACCGCCCTACGCCGGTTCGAGCCGCCGCCGGCTGCGCCTGGGGGCATCGGGGTGCGGACGGGGATGACCGATCAGGAACCCCTGGGCATGGTCGATGCCAAGCTCGCGGACCTGCTCGAGCACCTCTTCGCCCTCGACGAATTCGGCGATGGTCTCGATGCCGAGTTCGCGGGACAGTTCGGCGATCAGGCGAACGAAGGCGCGATCACGGGGATCGTCGAGCAGGTTGAGGACGAAATCGCCCTCGATCTTGAGGAAGTCCACCGGCAGGTGCTTGAGGTAGTGGAAGGAGGAAAACCCGGAGCCGAAGTCGTCGATGGCGAACTTGAAGCCCTCGAGACGCAGCTCCTGGACGAACGTCTCCAGCACGTGGATGTTCCTGACCGTGTCGCGCTCGGTGATCTCGAACACGATCCGCGCCTTGTCGATGCCCGCGGTCTCCACGATGGAACGCACCGTGGGAATGAACTCCGCCAGCACCAGGGCCCGGGGCGAGAGGTTGACGAACACCAGGCCGTCGAACTCCACGGCGCGGATCTCGGTCAGCGCCTTCTCGATCACGATGTAGTCGATGCGGTCGATCACGCCCATCTTCTCGGCGATCTCGATGAACTCCGAGGCGCCCATGACCGAATCGCCCAGGTCGATGCGCGAGAGCACCTCGACGGCTTTCACGCGGTTGCTGTCGAGGGAGAGGATCGGCTGGAAATACGGCACGATGCGCCGCTCCTCGACCGCCCGCTGGATGGTCAGCCCCTTCTCGCTGATCGAGCGGAAGACGTCCATGACGTCCTCCTCGCTGGGCACCGCCACCCTCGCCTTACCCTCGGCCTTGGCCTTGTACATCATGTTGTCGGCGAACAGGAACAGGTCCTTGGGCTCGGCGGCATGGTCGGGGTAGACCGCGATGCCGATGGAGGCCGACGCCGTGACCGACTCGCCGTCCGGCGCGGACAGCGCGATCCGGTCGGTCATGGCCAGCACGCGGTTCGCCACCACGCAGGCCCGCTCGAGATCGGTCTCGGGGAGCACCACGACGAACTCGTCGCCGCCGTAGCGGGCGAAGATGTCGCCGCGCTTGAGCCCCTTGCCGACCGCCTCGGCGAAAGTCTTGAGGAAGGCGTCACCGAAGGCGTGGCCGTAGCTGTCGTTGACCAGCTTGAAATTGTCCAGGTCGAGCAGCAACAGCGAGAACTTCTGCTCGTGCCGGCCGGCGCGCTCGATCTCGTAGGAGATCAACTCCCAGAACACCCGCTGGTTGTACAAATCGGTCAGCGGGTCGCGGGTGGCGTAGTACTCCAGGTCGCGCGTGTACTTGAAGATCGCCTTGACCGAACCGACGACGTTGAGCAGCGTCGAGAGCACGCTCTCGATCACCAGCAGCCGGGTCTCGTCGTTGACCACCTCCGCCTGCACGCCGATGCCGACGATCCCGCCGATCTTGGGCGAGTCGACCAGCAGCGACTTCACCTGCACGCGCACCTCGGACTCGTCGAGCTCGATTTCCGCCCCCTCCGGGTCGGCGACGTGGTGATTGACATGGACCAGCGTGGCATCGCCGAGGGTCGGGTGCCGGTCCATGTGCTCGCGCACCTCGCGCTCGAGCATCCGCCTGCTCGAGTCGGCCGGCGGCGTCCGCCAGAAGACGTCGAGGTCGAACAGCTCGTCGTCGACCTTGAAGATGGAGAACAGGGTGTAGGTGTCGATCACCTCGTTGATGTCGGTCATCAACCGGCAGATGTAGTCGTGCCAGTCGCGCACCACCTCGGAGGTGATGATGAACTTCTCCAGGAGCTTGATCTCGAACTCGAGCAGGTCGCGGTCGACCGCCACGGAGCGGAACTTGTCCACCACCTGGCCGAAGCTGCGGAACACGCGATTGAGCTCGTCGAAGCCGAGATCCGCGTCGTCCAGCGACAGCCGGCGCAGGTCGGCCACGCGGTTGACCTCCTCGGCGTTCCTTTCGAGCAGCCGCACCGAGCGGGTGATCCGGCGGTTGACGAACAGGGTGATCAGAAACGCGCCGATGACCGGCAGCGGCGCCAGCAGTCCCAGCCAGAAGAAGAAGTTCTCCCGGGTCTCGGCCACCGTGCCGGAGAAGTCCTGCGAGACGTCGATCACCCCCAGCACGTCTCCGGCCTCGGCGGTGGCGTGACAGGCGAGACACTTGTCCTCGGCGACCAGCGGGAAGGTGTAGCGCACCTCGTGCTCGGCGGCGGTCTCGACGGTCTCGCCGCGGTCGAAGGCCGCGACCACCGTGTCGTCCATCGTCTCCTGCTCGACCTGCCCGTACTGCGCGGCGACCACCGGCCCGCGGAAGATCTCGAGCTGGTAGCCGCTGCCGTCGAGCGCATCCCGGTTGGCGGCGACGAAATCCTCGAGCTGCTCGCGGGACCAGCCGGTGCTCATCAGCTGGTACATCGAGCTGAAGGTCGAACGGGCGAGGATGTCGGCATCGCGCATCGCGCCCTGCTGGACCGACTGGTTGAAAATGGAGGAGACCAGCAGGTAGGCGCCGCCGAAGAACAGCAGCGACACCAGGAGCGACATGCCGAGGATGAACGACTTGATCGTACGCATGGGCAAACGAATCCATGTTGCAGGATGCCCGCCGGGCCGGCGTCGGCGGCCCGGCGGGGCCATGATCCATCAGGTGACGGACACGCTCCGGCGGGAAGCGCCACCGGAACATGCGCCCGTGAAGATATGTCGATGGTAGGGAGGCCGCCATCCGGCGGCAACGGAGCGAAACGCTCGGGTATCGGGGACAGCCCGGGGGAGGTCAGCCGGCGACTTCCGCCGGCAGCAGCATGTCGCGCGCGATGCGCCCGTCACGGGTTCGCCGCATCGGCGGCAGGGCGTCGAGGATCTGTCGCCCGTAGCCCTTGGTCTGCAGCCGGGGATCGCAAAGCACCATGACACCGCGGTCACCGGTGTCGCGGATCAGGCGCCCCACCCCCTGCTTGAGGGTGATG
>NZ_JAWLBP010000037.1:0-14645 GCF_041687595.1 Guyparkeria sp.
TCTCCAGCCCGAGGTATTGCGGGCAGAGCCCGTGTTCCTTGGCCAGTTCCCTGAGGCGTTCGCTGGCCTTCATCCGTGAGCGGAAGACCCCGTGTGCGCGTCCCAGATCCGAAGGGGCCAGTTCATCGATCCGCACCAGCGCCGGGGGCTCAGGCGACTCGTCGTCCCAGTACCAGGCGAGCAGGCCGCGCTGCGCGCGCAAGCGGCGATTGAAGATCGGCTGTTCGCGCTTGACCAACCGGGCCTCGGTGAGCAGCGCCCCGATCTCTCCGGCCGTCTCGATCCAGTCGATGTCATGCGTCTGCTGGGCGATGCGCATTTCGCGGTCGCTGCGGTGGTCGTCGGCAAAGTGCGAGCGCACCCGCGAACGCAGGTTGACACTCTTGCCGACGTAGAGCAGCGCCCCCTGCTCGCCGAAAAAGCGATAGACGCCCGGGACGGCGGGCACCTCGTCGAGGCGGGTGGGGTCGAGATTGGGCGGGGTGCTTGCCCGCTTGATCTGGCGGTCGAGCGCGTCGAGCACGACCTCTAGGCCGTCGCGCTCGACAAAGCGGGCAAGCAAGGCCGGCAGGGCCTGGCAATCGCCCATCGCCCGGTGACGGTCGCCCACGGGCAAGGCGTGCCGGGTGATCAGCGAATCGAGGTTGTGGCGGCGCTCGCCCCGGTCGAGGCGACGCGAGAGCTTGACCGTGCACAGTTCGCGCAGCGTGACCACCTGACCGGCGGCACGAAAGGCATTGCGCAGAAAGCCCGCATCGAAGCGGGCGTTGTGGGCCACCAGCAGGCGCCCGTCGAACAGCTCGCGCACCTCGTCGGCCAGCCGGGCGAATACCGGTGCACCCACGACCATGTCGTCGCTGATGCCGGTCAGGCGGGTGATGGTCGGTGGAATCGCCACCCCCGGGTCGAGCAGGCTCTGGAACGGCTCGCCCACCACGCCGTTATCGACGGGGATGACCGCGACCTCGGTGATCCGGTCACGCGTCGGCCGCGTGCCGGTGGTCTCGACGTCGACGAAGGCCAGACGGTCGAAAGGCGCTGGCAGCGATGCCAACGCCTCGATCCGCTCACCGGACTGGATAAGGTTCGTCACCGTCAGGCGTCGAGCGTCTCCACCCGCATGCGCACGACCGGGGCCCGGACGGTATCCAGTGCCTCGATCTCGGCGAGCGCATCGTCCATGTCCTTCTCGCGCACCTGGTGGGTCAGCATCACGATCGGCAACGTGCGCTCGTCCTCGGTCATCTCCTTCTGCATCATCGCCTCGATGGAGATCTCGTGGTCGGCGAGGATCTGGGCGATGCGCGCCAGCACCCCGCGCTTGTCCTCGACGGCAAAGCGCAGGTAGTAGGCGGTGGCGATCGAGGCCATCGGCACGACAGGCATGTCGCTGATCTGGTCCGGCACCACGGCAAGATGCGGCACACGGTGCATCGGGTCGGCCGTAAGCGTGCGCACCACGTCGACGAGATCGGCGACCACCGCGGAGGCCGTGGGTTCGGCCCCCGCGCCGGCACCATAGTAAAGGGTCGGGCCGACCGAGTCGCCCCATACCAGCACGGCGTTCTGCACGCCATCGACGTTTGCCAGCAGGCGACGCTCGGGGATCAGGGTCGGATGCACGCGCAACTCGACGCCGTCGTCGCGCTGGCGCGCGATCCCCAGGTGCTTGACCTGGTAGCCGAACTCGCCGGCATACCGCACGTCATCGGTCTCGATGCCCGAGATGCCTTCGGTGTAGACCTCGTCGAACTTGAGCGGCATGCCGAAGGCGATCGCGGCGAGGATGGTCAGCTTGTGTGCCGCGTCGATCCCCTCGACGTCGAAGGTGGGGTCGGCCTCGGCGTAGCCCAGGTACTGGGCCTCGGCGAGCACCTCGGCGAAGGCCCGGCCCTCGTCGCGCATCGCGGTAAGGATGTAGTTACCGGTGCCGTTGATGATGCCGGCCAGCCACTCGATGCGGTTGCCCGCCAGACCTTCGCGGATCGCCTTGATGATCGGGATGCCGCCGGCCACCGCCGCCTCGAAGGCGACCATGGTGCGATGCTTCTGGGCGAGCTCGAACAGCTCCATACCCTCATGGGCGATCAGCGCCTTGTTGGCGGTGACCACCGGCTTGCCCAGTTCGAGCGCGCGACGGATCAGGTCGCCGGCGGGCTTCATGCCGCCCATCAGCTCCACCACCACGTCGACGTCCGGATTTTCCACGACTTCCATCGGATCCGTGGTGAGCAGGATGCCCTCGAGCGGGCAGATGCGCGGGGCATCGAGATTGCGCGCCGAGGCATGCAGCACCTCGATGCGCCGCCCGGCACGTCGCGCGATCTCGTCCGCGTTGCGCAGCAGCACGTTGACCACGCCGCCGCCGACGGTGCCCAGACCCAGCAGGCCGACGCGAACCGGCGGCAGCGCCTCGTTTTCCTGTGTCCTGTTCTGGCTCATTGTCCTCCCTCCGACGGAACGGGAACGTTGTGGGCACGGAACATCGCCTTGATGCCGCGGATCGCCTGCCGGGTGCGATGCTCGTTCTCGATCAGGGAGAAACGCACGTGATCGTCACCGTAATCGCCGAAGCCGATGCCCGGCGAGACGGCCACCTTGGCCTCGGCGAGGAGCAGCTTGGTGAACTCCAGCGACCCCATGTGGGCGAACGCCTCGGGTATCTTCGCCCAGACGAACATGGTCGCCTTCGGCGGCTCGACCGGCCAACCGGCCGCGTTCAGCCCCTCGCAGAGCACGTCGCGCCGGCGACGATACATGTCGCAGATGTCGTCCACGCAGGTCTGGTCACCCTCGAGCGCGAGGATCGAGGCGACCTGGATCGGCGTGAAGGTGCCGTAGTCGAAGTACGACTTGATGCGCGCCAGTGCGCCGACCAGCGTCGGGTTGCCCACCATGAAGCCCACACGCCAACCGGGCATGTTGTAGCTCTTCGACAGGGTGAAGAATTCCACCGCCACGTCCTTGGCTCCCGGCACCTGCATGATCGAGGGCGCCTTGTAGCCGTCGAACACGATGTCGGCGTAGGCCAGGTCGTGCACCACCCAGATGCCCGCCTCGCGGCAGATGTCGACCACCTTCTCGAAGAACTCCAGTTCCACGCACTGCGTGGTCGGGTTCGCCGGGAAGTTGAGGATCAGCATCTTCGGCTTGGGCCACGTCTCCTTGATCGCCCGGGTGAGTTCCTCGAAGAAGTCGACGTCCGGCGTCAGGCGCACGTGGCGGATGTCGGCGTCCGCGATCACCGAGCCGTAGGGATGGATCGGATAGGCGGGGTTGGGTACCAGCACGGTATCCCCCGCCGACATGGTCGCCATGGCCAGGTGACCCAAGCCCTCCTTGGAACCGATGGTGACGATGGCCTCGGAGTCGGGATCGATCTCGACGTCGTAGCGACGCTCGTACCAGTTGGCGATCGCCCGGCGGAGCCGCGGAATCCCCTTGGACTGCGAGTAGCGATGCGTATCGCCACGGCGGGCGGCCTCGACCATCTTCTCGACGATGTGCGGCGGGGTCGGCTGGTCGGGGTTGCCCATGCCGAAGTCGACGATGTCCTCGCCGGCGGCACGCGCCTTCGCCTTGAGTTCCCCAATGATGTTGAAGACGTAGGGAGGCAGTCGCTTGATGCGGGCGAAATGTTCGTTCACTTGGATTCTGGCGCTTGCGTGAAAATGGGACCAAGGACCGCTGTTTTCGGCTGACGACGCGGAACGCGGGCCGAGAGCGGGCAAAGACTACGAACAGTAAGGAGCGGGGCCCATCCTGTCAATCGGCAAATGGGCAAAATTCCACGCGGGAAGCCCTTGGACACGGCATGTGGCACCGCCCGAAACGACCCGTGCCGGTCCCTTTAATCTCCGATTCGTCGAAGCGGTCAACGCCATCCTTCTACGCCCCTCGAATTGACGACAGAAACGGCCCACCCGGCCTCCGCGCGAGCGCATGCTATCGTTCCGGAAATCCACCTGAGATCACCCGGTCACGGATGACCCGCCCCGCGGGAAGTCCGTCACCACGAGGGACTTCCCAATGAGCCAACCGTCGTCCTCCCGCCAATCGCCCGAGACTGGGCTCGCCCGTTTCGGCGACCCGCTGGTCCTGATCCTGACCATCGGCTTCGTACTGGCCTTCATCGGCCTGTCCCTGTGGGACATGGACCGGGTAGCCGACGGCATCGGCACCGGCTTTGCCTGGACCGCACGCGTACTGGGCTCCTATTTCCAGATCTTCCTGCTGCTGACCTTCTTTATCGGCATCGGGGTGGCCCTGTCGCCGGCCGCCAAGGCCCGGGTCGGTGATCTCGAAACGCCCGAGATGAGCACGTTCAAGTGGCTCTCGATCATCATGTGCACCCTGCTGGCCGGTGGCGGCGTGTTCTTCGCGGCCGGCGAACCGGTGTACCACTTCCTGGTCACCCCGCCGGCCTTCGACACCGAGGCCGGGACGAGTGAGGCGGTCGCCGGCGCCCTGGCGCAATCGTTCATGCACTGGGGCTTTCTCGCCTGGGCGGTGCTGGGTTCCCTGACGGCCGTGGTGCTGGCCTACGCGCACTACATCAAGGGCCAGCCGCTGCGCCCACGCACCCTGCTCTACCCGGTGTTCGGCGAGCGCATCATGCGCGGCTGGTTCGGCGGCGTGGTCGATTCGTTCTGCGTGATCGCGGTGGTCGCCGGCACGGTCGGGCCGATCGGCTTTCTCGCCACGCAATTGAGCTTCGGCCTGTCCGAGCTGTTCGGTCTGCCGGAAACCTTCGCCACCCAGCTGGGCATCCTCGCCTTTTTGGGCCTGATCTACATCTCCTCGGCGGTGACCGGCGTGCATCGCGGCATCCAGTTGCTCAGCCGCTTCAACGTGCTGCTGGCGATCGCGATCGGCGCGGTGATCTTCGTCTTCGGCCCGACCCTGTTCCTGGCCAACGCCTACGTGCAGGGCATGGGCACCTACGTCTCGTCGTTCTTCACCATGGCGACCATGACCGCCGAAACCGCGCCGGGCTGGTGGATGCAGTGGTGGACGGTGTTCTTCTTCGCCTGGTTCATCGGCTATGCGCCGCTGATGGCGGTGTTCGTCGCGCGGATCTCGCGCGGGCGCACCATCCGCCAGATGATCCTCGCGGTCGCCGTGATGGCGCCCATCGCGACCACCATCTGGTTCACGCTGCTGGGCGGCTCGGGCATCTACTACCAGCTCAACGACGTCTTCGACCTGACCGAACCGCTGAACAACTTCCAGTTCGACGTGGCGACACTCACCGTCGCCCAGGCCCTGCCGGGCGGCACCTGGATGGCCGCGGCGATCATGCTGCTCACGCTGATCTTCGTCGCCACCACCGGGGATTCCATGAGCTATTCCATCGCCATGGTCGGCTCGGGTCACGATGCGCCCCACCCGCTCATCCGCGCCTTCTGGGGCGGCGTGATGGCCGTGATGGCCGCCATGCTCCTCTACATGGGCTCCGGCCAGATCAGCGTCCTGCAGCAGTTCATCGTCATCACCGCCATTCCGGTGTCGCTGATCCTGCTGCCCTCGCTCTGGACCGGGCCGAAGACGGCCTACGCCATGGCGCGCGCGCAGGGGCTGCTCCGAGAGGACTGAACCGGCGTTGGGCAATCGGCCTGCCTATACTCCCTGCCGTTGCCTTTGGGAACCTCAGCAGGAGCCAATGATCATGAAAACCGGAACCCCCACGATGCGGCTGCCGACCACCGTGCTGCCCGCGACGATGCTGGCCGCCGGACTGGCCTTCCAGACCCCCACCCTGGCCGACAACCACGGCGACAATTGGGCGCCTAGCGGCGAGGACATCGGCTACCAGGTCGACGGTGAGCCCTTCGAGGGCTACCTGTCGCCGGCCGACGGCGAGTCGCGCGGCACGGTGCTGGTCATCCACGACTGGGATGGCATCGACGATTACGAGCGCCAGCGCGCCGACATGATCGCGGCGATGGGCTTCGATGCCTTTGCCGTCGACTTGTATGGCGAGGGCAACCGCCCGCAGGAAACCGGCGCCAAGAAGGCCGAGACCGAGCGCCTGTACAAGGATCGCGAGCGCATGCAGTCGCTCACGCGCGCCGGCCTCGAGTTCGCCCGCGAGCAGGGCGTGGCCGAGGAGACCGTCGTGATGGGGTACTGCTTCGGCGGCGCGGTGGTGCTGGAAGCCGCTCGCAACGGGCTGGTCGACCAGGCAGCGGGCTTCGCCACCTTCCACGGCGGACTGGGTACGCCCGAGGGACAGAGCTGGTCGGATCCCGGCGCGCCGATCCTGATCGCGCATGGCGGGGCCGACTCGATGATCTCGATGAACGACGTCGCCACGCTGTCAGGCGAACTCGAGGATGTGGGAGCGACCTACACCATCGAGGTCTACTCCGGTGCCCCGCATGCCTTCACGGTGTTCGGCACCGGGGCCTACCAGGAACGTGCCGACGAACAATCCTGGACGGCATTCACCGAGTTGCTCGACGAGGCCTTCTGACACCTACCTGTCTCCATCCCTCGCAATCCCGACCGGGGGCCTGCGACTCCACTCGCCTGCCCCTCGGGGCTCTGGTAGGATAAAGAAAATCGATTAGCCACCATGCGCCGAATCCGGCCCGACTTGATCTGTTATCCCGTATATAACGGTATCAAGTCGGGCCGGGTATCGTCTGGATCCCGCAATGTACCGAGATCGCGCAGCAGTGCCGTATCACCGGGTCATCAGCGGTTGATCCGGGCAGTACCGTTTTAACTTTTTTTTGCATTTCGTTAATCAGGGCCCGGACGACACCCTCATCGGGAGGTTCGTGGCGAGAGAACAGGACGACAAGGAGCAAACATGCTGACAATGGGCTTCCAGCCGCCGGTCGACATCCGGCAGGTCACCAACCGCAACGTGGAAGTGGGGGGACGTCGCGCCCTGCAGTCCAAGACCGACCTCGACGGTGTGATCACCCATGCCAGCCAATCCCTGGCCGAGATCTCCGGCTTCACCCGCGACGAGCTGATCGGCCAACCGCAGAACATCCTTCGCCACCCCGACGTCCCCGACACGGTCTATCACCTCATGTGGGGCGAGATCGAGGCCGGACGGGAGTTCTTCAGCCTGGTCAAGAACCGCTGCAAGAACGGCGACCATTACTGGGTGATGATGCGTGCCGCGCCCATCATGCAGGCGGGCAAGCGGGTGGGCTACACCTCGGCCCGTTTCCTGCCGCGGACGGACCTGGTCCCCGAGTGGGAAGCGCTGTTCACCGACATGCGCGCCGCCGAGAACAAGGCGGGCTACGCCGATGCGCGTCGTTTCGAGCCGGCCTACCAGATCCTCAACCGGTTCGTTCGCTCCCGCGGCTACAACAACCTGCAACAGCTGGTCCTTTCCTCACGCGCCTGACCGGCCAGCGGGCGCAATCACCGCCCTGTCGACGGCGCCGGTGAACTACCATCGGGGTAGACAGCAAGGGCTTCCCTGCTGCCACCAACCCCGAACGATCGAGTTGTCACCGGTGCCCCGAATCTGCTGCGCAATCCGCTCCAGCCACTGCCGACGGCCGACGGTGAGCTGGCTGCTTTCCCAAGGCCGCGGCACGCGGCGGTTCCTCGCCGCCGTCACGATCGGCCTTCTGCTGACCGTCCACGGCGTGCACGCCGACTCCATCGCTCCCTCGCCCCCCGATCCGGCACAGATGCGGGCATGGGTCGACGACATGAAGGACGCACCGCGCGGACCGTTCAAGCGCATCCGCTGGTTCTGCGAGGACGGCACGATCCTCCCTCCCGAGCCGTACGCCTGCCGCCCACATGGCGGCGGGGTACAACATGGCGAATGGAGCGACCGGACGGTGGCGATACGTGAGCAGGGCTTTTTGATCGCCACGCTGCTGGCCGACCTGGACGCGACGGACCATGTCGGTGACGACCCTCACCTGGACGAACTGCGCCAGGTTCTGCTCGAACGCTTCCTGATCCGTTTCGATGACGGCTGGATCTTCCGAAAGGCCCGCTACTACCGCGGTGCAATCCAGATCGAGGACGAGCAGCGCAAGGCCCGCGAAATCCTGCTTGCCATGGTGAACGACCCGGACTGGCTCCGCAGCGAGCGCTACCTTCTGCTACGCGAGGCCGTCCGCCTGCTGCCGGTCAACGGTGACGAGCCGGCCGCCACCCGGGTGCGGGAGCTTTCCACCCGGATCGCCGAAGAGGACCCCGGCTTCCAGGACCTCCGCGTCAAGATCCATGGCATGCCGGACGCCGGCGACGCCCAGCGGGTTCGCCGGTACGCCCGCGACCGAGGCGAGGTTGAACTGGCGGACAGCTATCGGCAACTGGCCGACGAGCTCGATGTCCTCTACGAACCGCAGACCGCGATCCGGCGACTCGAGAGACTGGCCGACGAGAGCCGCGGCCGGCCGCTCGAACCGATCCTGCGCGAGGCGGCCGAACGCCTCGACCGGGCGCGGGACCTCGACACCCGGCTGGAGCTGACCGCCGAATACGCAACGGCCTGGCGTGAACGGGTGCTCGACGAGGATCAGGATCGGCTCCACCCGGCCGACCGGCTGCGCCTCCTGCAGGCAGGATTGGCGCTGGAGCAGGAAGCCTATGCCGTGGCTAGCCGGCTGGCAGAGGCGAGCAAGGAAGCCGACCGGCGCCGCCAGCTCGTCTGGCTGGCCGATCTCGCCGCGGTGCTCCACGGCAGCGGGTTTCTCTCCGCGCGCCAGCAGGAACAGGTGACCCGCCGCATCGACGGTCTCGTCAACGCGGACGAACCCCGCACCGACACCTGGACCGCCGAACTCCGCTACCTGTCGAGGGTCTCGCAGTGGGCCCAGCGCTCGATGGGATACCACTTCGATCCCACCGTCGAGCGCTGGTCCATCATCACAAATCTGGCCACCCACTACATTCCCGACCGACTCCGAGACAGCCCGCTCCTGCCCTACACGCGCGTGCTAGACACACTGCTCGAGGACGCCAACGCCCGGCTTGGCATCCGGCACGAGCTGTTCGGCGAGGAAACCGCGGCCGGCCTGCGTGCCCTCAATCCCGGCCTGCGGCGAGGCGTGCTGCTCGAGGCGCCCGATGACCCGGGCGATTTCCGCGAGGACGGCATCTACCTGATGGCCTCGACGACTCCCGATCTGCCGCCCGTCGCAGGCATCCTCACTCGTGGCGAGGGCAGCTCGCTCTCGCACGTGCAACTGCTGGCCCGGAATCTCGGCATTCCCAACGTGGTGGTCGACGATGCGTTGATGCCGCGACTCGACACCCACCTGGGCGAGCGTGTCGTGCTGGCGGTCACGCCCCGCGGTCGCGTGCAGCTCGCCGCCGATGGCCCCGAGTGGGACAAGGTCTTCGGGGCCGAGCCCCGCGGCGAGGACGTCGTCATCCGCCCGGATCTCGACAAGCTCGACCTCGACACGACCGAGATGCTGCCGCTGGCCGGGCTGCGGGCCAGCGACTCCGGCCGTCGGGTCGGCCCGAAGGCGGCCAACCTCGGCGAACTGGCGCACTTCTACCCCGAGCGGGTCAGCCCCGGGATGGTCGTGCCCTTCGGCGTGTTCCGCGAGTTGCTCGACCGTCCCATCGAGGCCGGCGGGCCGGCCGTCTTTGACTGGATGCGCGGGGAATACGACCGGCTGGCTACCATCGAGGACAGCGAACGCCGACGCGAAGAGACACGAGAGATGCTCGGCCGCCTGCGCGAATGGATCACGACCACCAGCCCGGGCCAGGCCTTCCGGGCACAACTGCGAAGCGCGCTGGAAGAACGGTTCGGCAGCAGCCACACACCCGGGGTGTTCGTGCGCAGCGACACCAACGTCGAGGACCTGCCCGGTTTCACCGGGGCCGGACTCAATCGCACGGTCGCCAACGTGGTGGGCTTCGAGTCCATCGTGGATGCGATACGCACGGTCTGGGCCTCGCCCTTTACCGAGCGTGCCCACGCCTGGCGTCAGGCACACATGCCCGACCCCGAGCACGTCTACCCGGCCGTGCTGCTGCAGCAGACCGTCCCCGCGGAAAAATCCGGCGTACTGGTCACCACCGACATGGAAACCGGTGATCGCGACTGGCTGACCATCGCCGCGAACGAAGGGGTCGGTGGCGTAGTCGACGGGCAGAGCGCCGAGGAACTGCGCGTGCACCGGCGCAGCGGCAAGATCCACCTGCTCGCCCAGGCCACCGCCCCCACCCGAACCGAACCGGCGCCGGACGGGGGCATGCGCCGCGTACCGGCCTCCGCTCCGGAGGAACTGCTCACTCCATCCGAGATCGACCAGCTCCGCCGACTGGCAAACGACGTCGAAGCACGCTTCCCGCTGGTCGCCGACAACGGCACGCCACCCCCGGTGGACATCGAATTCGGCTTCGTCGACGGCCGACTGGCGCTGTTCCAGATCCGTCCCCTGGTCGAGAACCGCCAGGCCCGACGCAACCTGCACCTTGCTGAACTCGACCGGGAGGGGAAATCGCGGGCCGACGGGGTGATCAACCCCGACCGCCCACCCCGCCCGGCCGAGTGATCCGTTCAGAGCGCCCTCAATGACCTATGCTCGGGGCATGCAACGACTAAAGCGCTTTCTCCCTTCCCGAATCACGCCCCTGATCGCCGGCGGCCTGCTCGCCCTGACCGCGACCACGGCTGCCGGCTACCCGCTGGACGCGGCCGAGGAGACCGGCATCGAGCGCCTGGAAGGCTACCGGCTGGCCAACGAGGGCCAGATTGCCGGCAACCGCGTGCCTCCCGGCGCCCTGCTCGGCCGAGAGCAGATCCACCTGCGACTGGCCGACCGGCCGGATTTCGAACTCCCGCCGGTCGACCGCGAACTGACACGCCGTATCGTCGACCTGCTGGGCGCCGAGGCTCCGAACTACAGCGTCAGCGTGCTCGACATCAGCGACCCGGCCAACCCGGTCTACGCCGACCACAACGGCACGGCACGGCGCAATCCCGGCAGTGTCGGCAAGGTGATGCTGGCCACGGCCCTGCTTCAGGCCATCGCCGACCTCCACCCCGACGACATCGAGGCCCGCCAGCGCCTGCTGCGCGAGACCCAGGTCACCGCCGACGAGTTCATTCAGTGGGACAGCCACACGGTACCGTTCTGGCGACCAGAGGAGCAGCGCTTTGTGCGTCGTCCGCTGCGGGTGGGTGACTCTGCCAATCTCTGGACCTGGTTCGACTGGGCACTCTCGGCCAGTTCGAACGCCGCGGCCAGCGCCGTGATGAAGGAGCTGATACTGATCCGCCATTTCGGCGAGGACTACCCGGTATCTCCCGAGAGGGAACAGGAACTGTTCCGTGACATGCCTTGGCAGGAACGCAGCGACCTGCTCGTCGACAGCCTGCTGACACCGCTGGAGCGTAATGGACTCGACCCGGAGAAACTACGACAGGGATCGTTCTTCACCAGCGAGGGCAAGCGCCGCGTAGGCGGCACCAACAGCATCGGCAGCACCCGGGAACTGATGCGCCTGCTGGTGAAGATGGAGAAGGGGGAACTGGTGGACAACTGGTCGAGCCGCGAACTCAAACGGCTGCTCTACATGACCCAGCGGCGCATCCGCTACGCCTCGTCCCCGGCACTCAACGAGGCGGCCGTGTTCTTCAAGTCCGGCTCGCTCTACAAGTGCGACCGGGAGAAGAACCCGAACTGCGGCAAGTACCGCGGCAACGTCTACAACCTGATGAACTCGGTGGCCATCGTGGAATGGCCCGCGGGGGACCCGGAACTGGTCTACCTGGTGACGCTGACCTCCAACGTTCTTAACGTCAACTCGGCCGTCGCCCACCAGACCTTTGCCACCCGGCTGCACCGGATCATGCAGGCGAGGCACCAATGACGAGTTTTCCCGCGACTCGCGCCTGAAAGCGGTCCTGCGACCCGGAGCAAGCCCCCTTGCGGGAAAACATGCCCAGAGCGAGCCCTGCTCGCGAAGGCCGCGTCAGCGGCCACTCCAGATGGAGGCTGGCCAATGCGCGTTGGAAACGGGAAATCCCGGCCGAACGGATATCAGGCCATTCCGATACCGATCAGAGCCCGGCGGTCCTGACGGGCGTTTCCATGATGATGCCGTCAAGCTCCACGATGAGTTGCTCCATCCACTCACCACCACGCGGATTCTGCGCCAGGGCTACGGCGATGTAGGTGTGCCCATCGTGCTCGATGATGGCACTGTCGGCATGCCAGTCCCGCCACGTACCCGACTTGCGGTAGATCGAGGCACCGGGAACGGCCGCAAGCAGACCGCCGACAAACTTGTGACTGATCGCCGGATCGCCGAGGATGGCCTTCATCTCGCGCGACAGTTCCGGGGAGACCAGTTGCCCTGTCTCGAGCAGGTAGTAGAACCGGGCCACCTGGAAGGCGGTCGCACCATGAGAGAGGTTGTGTAGCGGGTCGCGCATGTAGGCGGAGCCGCGGCCGTATTCCTTGCCGACCCACAACCCGCCGTTGAGCTCTTCGTCATAGAGGCGATACTCCGGGGATCGGAGCAGGTCATTGATGTAATCGCGACCGACGCGGTGGATCATCTCGGTGGCCGCCGAGTTGGAGGACTGACGGATCATGCGCGTCATCAGGTCACGCGTCTCCTCGTCCAGCACCAGCTTGCCCTCGTCGATGCGCTGAAAGGCCGCGAACAGGATCGCGATCTTGGGCAGACTGGCCGCGTAGAGCATCTCGTCGCCGTTGACATGCGCGAATCGCGGGCGCTCCGGGTCGGTCACGTCAACCAGGGCCACCGACAACTGCCCGGCCGCGACGCGAGAGTCGAGGGACAACTCGCCTAGACGAGCCTCCAGGCTGGCCTGCAGATCCGGGTCGTTGGCGTTTCGCAGGGTGTCGGCATCCGCCGGCAAGGCCGCATTCGCGGTGGCAGACAGGCCCGTCGCGAGAGCGGCGGCAATCAAAAGTCTCCGGATCATGGAGCACCCCCATACACTAATGATTTCGGCACGATACCCTATTAATGCCGTAAAGTCATGAGGATACAAGCTTGAGAAACAACCGCCCATGAAGAGGCTCGCCCAGCAACATCCCAATCTGATGCGCGGCGTGCTGCTGTTCACGAACTTCTTTCTGATCATCGCCGCCGTCTATCACCTCAAGCCGGCGAGTCGCTCGATCTTCATCAGTTCGCTGGGAGCCGACCTGCTGCCCTACGTCTGGATCGCCACCGCGGTGGCGCTCGGCCTGACCATCGGCGTCTACCACCGGCTGATCGCGTACTACTCCCGTTTCCACGTGGTGCTGGGCACCTGTTCGCTCGTGATCGCCCTGCTGGTGGTCTTCTATCCGATGGTCAGCGACAGCGGACTGGCCCAGGCCTTCGCCTTCTACATCTTCGTCGACATGACCAGCGTGATCCTGGTCGAGCAGTTCTGGAGCCTGACCAACACCATCTTCAGCACCCACGCCGGCAAGCGCTGGTACGGCCTGATCGCCACCGGCGGGCTGGTCGGTGGCGTGGTGGGCGGCATCGCCTCAAGCCTGTTCATCCGCCAGTTCGGGCTTCAGACCATGGACCTGCTGCTGGTCGCGGCGGCCATCATCGGCCTGCTGATGCTGCTCACCCTGCTCATGGGCCGGCTGGGGCTGTACGAGGAGAAGGCCGGCATTTCCAACCACGACGCGTCCAGCGACGGCAACTGGCGCAGCCTGCTGCACCACCGCTACCTGATGCTGATCGCCGCCATCCTGCTGCTCGCCCAGATCGCCGAGCCGATCATCGAGTACCAGTTCATGAAGACCCTCGAGGCGACCATCGAGGGCCGGGACGAGCGCACCGCCTGGCTTGGGGCCTTCTTCAGCGTCATGAGCGCCGTGGCCATCGTCATCAACCTCGCGATCACCCCGCTGGTGCACCGCTGGCTGGGTGTGCTCGCCGGGCTGTTCGCCCAACCGATCGCCGTGACGATCGGCAGCCTCTGGTTCATGTCGCAGACCACGCTGATGGCCGGCGCCTTCCTCAAGATCGCCGACCGCGGCCTGTCCTACTCCATCAACCGCGCCTCCAAGGAGCTGCTGTACGTCCCCATCCAACCGCTGCTGATGTTCCGCGCCAAGGCCTGGATCGACATGTTCGGCTACCGCCTGTTCAAGGTCGCCGGCTCCCTGCTCATCCTGCTGCTCACCCAGTGGCTGCCCTGGCAACTGGAAACCGTCCACCTCAGCTGGGTGGTCATCGGCTTCTGCCTGATCTGGATGCTCACCCTCACCCGGCTGGGCATCCGCTACCGCGACATCCTGAGCCGTGCCGAGAGCAGCAAGGTCTGGAACTGAACGGGCGCATTCGAAGAGGAAGGACCGCTCTGCCATCACGGCGGCAGCGTGACGAAGTTCGGTCAGCCGGGGCCGGGCAACTATGGGAAAGGCTTCAATCAGGCGCCGATCTCGCCCCTAGAGCAACGTCACTACCGGGTGACGGTCGGGCAGTACAGCCGCTCGTCGAACAGGGAAGTCGTTGGCGCCGGAAAAATGCTGCCGTGAGGCAGGCCGGGCGGTCGAGGCTGTACATGGTGATAGCCGTTACCCACGCCGTTCCACCGAGGGGAACGCGGATCGACGGGGTACGTACAGTCCACGGCCGCGACCGGATTACTCGCTTCGCCCGCTATCGCCGAACTGGTTGGCGAATCCCTTGAAGGCGCTGGTCAGCTC
>NZ_JAWLBP010000037.1:14745-22000 GCF_041687595.1 Guyparkeria sp.
TCGACGGGGTACGTACAGTCCACGGCCGCGACCGGATTACTCGCTTCGCCCGCTATCGCCGAACTGGTTGGCGAATCCCTTGAAGGCGCTGGTCAGCTCCAGCGGCAAGGGGAAGAAGATGGAGCTGGTCTTGCCGTTGGTGGCCATGTCGCCCATCGTCTGCAGGTAGCGCAACTGCAGCGCGGCCGGGCTTTCCTTCATCATGTCGGCGGCCTGGACAAGCTTTTCGGCGGCCTGCAGTTCGCCCTCGGCGTGGATGACCTTGGCACGGCGTTCGCGCTCGGCCTCGGCCTGGCGGGCGATCGCGCGGATCATGGACTCGTCCAGGTCGACGTGCTTGATCTCGACGTTGGTCACCTTGATGCCCCAGGCGTCGGTCTGCTCGTCGAGGATGCTCTGGATGTCGTTGTTGAGCTTGTCGCGCTCGGAGAGCATCTCGTCGAGCTCGTGCTTGCCGAGCACCGAGCGCAGGGTGGTCTGGGCGAGCTGACTTGTCGCCTGGTAGTAGTTCTCCACCTGGATGACGGCCCGCTCGGAGTCGACCACGCGGAAGTAGAGCACCGCGTTGACGCGCACGGTGACGTTGTCCTGCGAGATCACGTCCTGGCTGGGCACGTCGAGGGTGATGATGCGCAGATCCACCTTGACCATCTGCTGGATCACCGGGATGACGATGATCAGCCCCGGCCCCTTGACGCGCTGGAAACGCCCCAGGAAGAACACCACGCCACGCTCGTACTCGCGCAGCACGCGCAGCGACATGGCAATGAGTGCCACCAGCACCACCAGCGGCACGACCAGAAATCCGAAATTGCCCAGAATCATGTCTCTCTCCCTCGCTCGTCAGGCGTTCTTGTTGTCCGAACCGACCGGCTCGACGGCCAGCCGCAGTCCATCGATGCTCACCACGCGCACCTGCTGGCCGGCATGCACCGGTCGCTCGGTATCCGCGGTCCACAGCTCGCTGTGAATCCAGACCCGCCCGCTGCGGTCGAAGTCTTCCTTGGCGGTACCGACCATGCCGATCAACTCCTCGTAGCCGATCGCCGGCTTTTTCCGTCGCAGATCGAGCAACCGGCCCAGCACCCAGATGGAGAAACCGGCCATGGCGATGGCCACGCCGACGATCAGTGGCCAGGCGATGTTCAGATTGGGGTCGTCCCAGAGCATGATGGATCCCGTGGTGAAGGCAATCAGACCGCCGATGCCGAGCGCACCAAAACTGGGCACGAAGGCCTCGGCGATCATGAAGACGATTCCGAGCAGGATCAGCGCCAGCCCGGCATAGTTGAGCGGCATGACCTGCAGGGCGAAGAAGGCCAGGATCAGGGAAATCGCCCCGATGGTCCCGGGCACGATCGCGCCCGGGTTGGCCAGTTCGAAAATGATCCCGTAGATCCCAATCAATAACAGGATATAGGCGATATTGGGATTGGTGATCACCGACAGCAGTTCGGTGCGCCAGTCGGGATCCTCGCTGACCACTTCCAGTCCCTCGGTCGACAGGGTGCGGACCACGCCGTTGACCGTCACCTCGTGGCCGTCGAGCTGGGCCAGCAGGTCGGTGACGTTCTCGGCGACGAACTCGATCACGTCGCGCTCGAGCGCCTCGCTCGCGGTGATGTTGAAGCCCTCGCGCACGGCGTCCTCGGCCCAGTCGGCGTTGCGGCCATGCCGCTCGGCCAGGCCGCGGATGTACGAGACCGCGTCCTCCAGCACCTTGCGCCCCATGGCGTCCTCGCCGCGACGCGGCTCCTTGTCCGCCGAGTCGGCCGTCCCTCCCTTCTCGCCACCATTTTCCCCGGCATCCTTCTCGTCCGCCGTCTTGTCGTCCTCCTCGTCCGGCGGCGTCATGCCCGGCAGGCCGCCGCCCCCGCCGATCTGCACGGGCGTGGCCGAGCCGATATTGGTCGAGGGAGTCATGGCCGCGATGTGCGAGCCGTAGAGGATGTAGGTGCCGGCACTGGCCGCCCGTGCACCGGCCGGGTGAACGTAGGTGGCCACCGGCACGTCGGCCCCCAGGATGGCCTGGATAATCGAGCGCATGCTCGAGTCCAGACCACCGGGGGTGTCGAGCTGCAGCACGACCAGCTCGGCGCGACGCTCCTCGGCCGTCCCGATGCCGCGGATGACGTAGTCGGCAGTGGCCGGCCCGATGGCGTCCTGCACGGTCAGGAGCACCGCCTGGCGACGCTCGTCCTGCGCCTGTGCGGCGAGCAACCAGGCGATGCCCATCAGGACCAACAGGGGCCAGAGCAGCATGCGCAGACCGCGCGCCCACCCAAGCTTCCTGACGGTTTGCCGCTCCGCGCTCATCGTTACTCCTGCCCTCCCGTTGACGGGAAACATTGTCGGGGGACGGACTGCATAGATCCTGTCCGCACGGTCCCCGAGGTCCTATCGGTCGACAGTGACAGCATAGGCCATTGGCCATTCGATGACAGCTAACGAAAAACCGCCCGGCAGGCGGGCGGTCGTGGCAGCGTGATGGCGGTGGGGTAAAGCCGACAGTGTCAGCCGCCTGTCATGGACATGAAGCGGATGACCTTCTCCGGCTTTTCCGTGAACTCGTGGCGTTCGGGCTTGAGGCTGATCGCCTGGATCAGCGCCTCCTTGAGTTCGTCGTCCGGGATGCCGCGGCGCAGCAATGGACGGAAGGAGAAGCTTTCCTCCTGGCCGAGGCACATGTACATGGTGCCGTCACAGCCCAGGCGCACCCGATTGCATGTCTCACAGAAATGCTCGGACATCGGGGTAATGAAACCGACCATGGTGTCGGTACCCGCCACTTGCAGGTAGCGGGCCGGGCCGGCACCGGTCACGGAGCTGACAGCCGGGATCAGGTCGTATTTCTCTTTCAGGCGCTTCTTGACGTCCTGGAGGCTGACGTAGTGGTCGATGGCGTCCCGACCGGTCTCGCCCATCGGCATGGTCTCGATCATGCGCAGGGTGAAGCCGTTGTCGATGCAGTAGTCGAGGAGGTCCTCGACGTCGTGCTCGTTGATGCCCTTCATCACGACCGCATTGATCTTGATCGGCGAGAATCCGGCGGCCTTCGCGGCGGCCAGTCCGTCGAGGACCTTGTCCACCTTCCCCTTGGTGATCGACTTGAAGCGCTCGGGGTCGAGGGTATCGAGACTGACGTTGATGCGGTCGGCGCCGGCGGCCTTGAGGGAATCGGCCATCTTGTTCATGCGCGTGGCATTGGTAGACAGCGACACGTCCCGGATGCCCGGCATGGCGCTGATCCCGCCGACAATGTCCTCAATGCCCTTGCGCACCAGCGGCTCGCCACCGGTGATGCGCACGTGGGACAGGCCCATGTCCGCCATGACGCCCACAAGTCGTTCGATCTCGCCGATCGTCAGCCAGTGCTCCGGTACCTCGAAGTCCTTGAATCCTTCCGGCATGCAGTAAAAGCACCGCAGGTCGCAGCGATCGGTCACGGACAGCCGCAGGTAATTGATGGAGCGGCCAAATGGGTCGGTCAACTGCTGCATCGCGTTTGCCTTTGCCGGTTGAATGCCCCCATCCGGGAGGCACCGTCTCGTTCGTCGGTCACGACACCGGCCAAGCGGCCAGTGTCGTCTGTATTGGGAGGCCCCGCCCTGATTCGAGGGGTCGGAATCGAATCACGGTGGGACCAGCTTTGCAGGAGTGAGTCACAGATGCGTCGTGTTCACTCGGACATAACGGTAATGACCGCCACGGGAAAATGCAAGCGCTATGGCGATAAAAACCTAACGCCCCCCCCGCTCGAACATCACGACGCGGATCCGTTGCCCGCCTCCACCCGCCAGTGGCCGCTCTTGCCGCCTCGCTTTTCGAGCAGACGCGTCTGCTCGATGACCATGCCGCGATCTACGGCCTTGCACATGTCGTAGAGTGTCAGCGCCGCCACCGAGGCGGCGGTCAGTGCTTCCATCTCCACCCCGGTCTGACCGGTAACGCCACATTCGGCCGTGATGCGCACCGAATGCCGCTCCGGCTCGGGCTGAAGATCAACCTTCACCCGGGTCAGCATCAGCGGGTGGCACATCGGAATCAGATCGCCGGTGCGCTTGGCCGCCATGATCCCGGCGATGCGGGCGGTGGCCAGCACGTCGCCCTTCTTGTGTCCGCCCGAGAGAATCAGGTCAAGGGTCTCCGGCTGCATGACGATCCGCGACTCGGCCACCGCGACGCGCTGGCTGTGCGCCTTCTCGCCGACGTCAACCATGCGCGCCTCGCCCTTCTCATCAATGTGCGTGAGTTTCTGACTCATGGTCCCAGCTCCTTGAAGGCGATGAATTCGACCGGATCGCCGGCGGCCAGCTCGGCCCCTTCCGGGATGAATGCCAGGCCGTCGGCCCAGGCAAGCGAGCTCAAGAGCCCGGAGTTCTGGTCGGGATACGGTTCGAGCACGATCCGACCGTCTCGCTGCACGCGACGCACCCGAATGTATTCCGGGCGGTCGGCACCGCGACGGGCCGTCGCCAGCGGCAGGGGCTGGGTCGGCAGGCTTCCCGGATCGGACTGGCCGGCGGCCTTTTCCAGGGCGGTGCGCACGAACAGCAGGAAGGTCACGAAGGTGGAGACCGGGTTGCCGGGCAGCCCGAAGAACGGCGTGCCCTGCACCTCTCCCACCGCCAGCGGCTTGCCCGGCTTGAGGAACACCCGCCAGTGATCGATGCGCCCCAAAGCCTCGACGCCAGCCCGGACCAGGTCCGCCTCGCCGACCGACACCCCGCCGGAGGTGACGATCAGGTCCGCGTCGGCCGCCTCGCGCAGGCGCGCCTCGATAATGTCCGCGTCGTCCGGCAGACTGGCGCGGCAGACGATCTCCGCCCCGGCCGAGTGCAGCAGGGCCTCCAGCATGGGGCCATTGGCGTCGTAGATCTTGCCGGGAGTGAAGGCCGCCCCCGGGTCCAGCAGTTCGTCGCCCGTGGTCAGCAAGGCCACCCGCGGGCGGCGAGTGACGCGCACCTCGGCCATCCCGGTGCTGGCGACAAGCCCGATCATGGACGGACCGATCCGCGTGCCGGCCGGCAACAGCACCTCGCCCTCGCGGGTGTCGGCCCCGGTCTGGCGTACGCCGGCGCCCGCGCTCAGTGACTCGGTGCAGCGAATGGCGTCCGCATCATCGGTCTCGGTCGACTCCTGGGCGATGACGGTGTCGGCCCCCTCGGGCAGCAGGGCGCCGGTAAAGATGCGCATGGCCGTTCCGGGGGCGAGGTGAGCCGGCGGGTCACCGGCAAACTGCTTGCCCGCCACGACGAACCGGTCGCCGCGGGCGACCGGGGCCCGCATCGCATAGCCATCGAACAGGCTCAGGGGCGCGACAGGAACATCCCGAGGGGCAATCAGGGGCTGGCACAGGACACGACCGACCGCGTCGGTAATCGGCACCGACTCGGTCTCCCCGATAACGGGGATCTGCTCGCGCACGCGCTCGATCACGCGACTGACGGATTCCACGGCAACCAGCCTCCTATTCGAAATCGGCGAACCAGCGACGGCGCGCCTGTTCGTCGCTCTCGCGGGCATCCACCCAGCGACTGTGCCCCTCGGGGTCGACCTCCTTCTTCCAGAAGGGGGCGTGGGTCTTCAGGTAATCCATGATGAAGGTGCAGGATTCCAGCGCATCCCCCCGATGCGCACTCGCCACGGCCACTAGTACGATCTGGTCGGTCGGTCGCAGGCGCCCGACTCGGTGAACAATGCTCACGCCCGCGAGCGGCCAACGGGAAATTGCCTCATCGGCCACCCGCTCCAGCGCCCGCTCGGTCATGCCCGGGTAGTGTTCGAGCACCAGGTCGCTGACCGCCAGATCGTCGTTGATGTCGCGCACGGTGCCGAGAAAACTGGCCACGGCCCCAACGTGCGCGCACTGCGCGCGCAGTTCGGAAAGAATGCAGCCGACGTCGAAATCGGCTTCCTGGACTTGGATGGATCTGTACACGGCGTGAGCTCGGCGTCCGGTTCGGATATTTCCGGCAGACTATAGCGAGATGACACACGCGGGCCAAGTGGCGACCATTCCCGGCAAGACAGGCTGATGCCCCATTAAATGTTCTGAATCGGGCTCGGTTGTTAATTAGCAGGTCCTGATGTAGATTGCTGCCGGTTCAATTTTTTGATCAGCCCAGACAAGACATGGCCCGTCTCCGAATTGACCCGGCGGGACAACCCATGAACAATAGCGGGCACCGTTGACGTCGGCAACATGCTGACCTGTCCACAAAAGCGCGCCTTCCGGTTGTCGGAGAACCGGCTGGCTCGGAATGGATCGAACACGAGTTGATCCGACCAATTGCCTACGATGCAGGAGTGAGCAATGTCAGAAACCACACTTGATAAGACGCCGCAGAGCGATGCCCGTGAGGGCGTGGCTTCCAGCGACCGTCGCAAATTCCTCCGCAAGAGCGTCGCGCTGGCGGCTTCCGGTGCTGCAGCTGCAGCCGCCGGCAACGCCTACGGTGACGTCGAGCTGGAGACCGTGAAGGAGCCGCTGGAAGACGGTCCGACCCGCAACATCCTCGGTCGGGGCGTCGTGTCCATCCCCTACGGCATGCCGTCGAAGTTCGAGAAGGACGTCAAGCGTCGCAACGTCAGCTGGCTGACCGCCGACACTGTCGCTTCCATCAGCTTCACCCCGTGGCAGGATCTACACGGCATCATCACGCCGAACGGGCTGCACTTCGAGCGCCACCACGCCGGTGCCGTCGACGTCGACCCGGACACCCATCAGCTGGTCATCCACGGCATGGTCGACAAGCCGATGGTCTTCTCGATGGACGATCTCAAGCGCATGCCGTCGCACACCGCCATCCACTTCCTCGAGTGCCCGGCCAACGGTGCAATGGAATGGCGCGGCGTCCAGATGGACTCCATGCAGTTCACCCACGGCATGATGAGCTGCTCCGAGTGGACCGGCGTCAAGCTGACCGACCTGATGGAATACGTCGGTGTCGATCCGAAGTCGACCTGGCTGTACGCCGAAGGCACCGACGGCTCGGCCCTGCAGCGTTCCATCCCGATGGAAGGCGCCAAGGACCAGTTCGGCGAGCCGATCCCGGCCGACCAGGCCGAGATGTACAAGGACGCCATGATCGCCTACGCCCAGAACGGCGAAGCGCTGCGTCCGGAAAACGGCTACCCGATCCGCTTCCTGCTTCCGGGCTGCGAAGCGAACATGTCGATCAAGTGGCTGCGCCGCATCAAGTTCGTCGACAAGCCGCTGGTCACCTACCAGGAGACTCGTCACTACATCGAG
>NZ_JAWLBP010000038.1:0-2570 GCF_041687595.1 Guyparkeria sp.
AGGCGGGTGAACATTTCGCGGAAGGGCTCGGCATAGGCCGGGCCGTAGTTGGTGGGCAACATGATGCCGAGCAGCACCACCCGCGCGCCGTCTTCGCAGGCCAGGTCGATCAGCCGCTGCAGGTTGGCCTCCACCCGGTCGAGCGGCAGGCCGCGCAGGCCGTCGTTGGCGCCCAGTTCCAGCAGCACCCAGTCGTAATCGCCCGTCTCGAGCACCTCGTCCAGGCGGGAGATGCCGCCGGAGGTGGTCTCGCCGCTGGCCGAGGCATTGGTGAGGTCGAACCGCCCGGGCGCACGCTCGTCGAGCCGTTCGCGCAGCCGCGCGACCCAGCCCTCGGCTTGGGGCAACCGATAAGCCGCAGAGAGCGAATCACCGAAGACCAGCACCCGGGTCGATTCCGGCGAATCGGCCCGCATCTCGCCTATACTCGCGACCGCCGCGACCAGGCAGAACAGCAGGGCCGCGCCCATACGCATCGACCGCAACCGACCGGAAAGCCGCATTTCACATGTCCTCATCCAAGTCATCCGCAAACGAGACCCGCCCCGTGCTGAACGTCAGCGGGGTGACGCAGACCGTGCGCACGCCCGAACCGCTCACCATTGTGCACGAGGCCTCCCTGCAAATCTTCCCCGGCGAGGCGGTGGCACTGGTGGGTCCGTCCGGGGCGGGCAAGTCGACCCTGCTGGCGCTGATGGCCGGCCTGGACACGCCCACCTCGGGGCGGATCGAGCTCGACGGCGTGGCACTGGAGAACCTCGACGAGGATGGCCGTGCCGCCGTGCGTGCCGGCAAGGTGGGTTTCGTATTCCAGTCATTCCAGCTGATCGACGGGCTCAATGCGCTCGAGAACGTCGCCCTGCCGCTGGAACTGGCCGGGGAGCGTGACGCCGAACGACGCGCACGCGAGGCGCTGATCGAGGTCGGGCTGGGAGAACGCCTGCGCCACATGCCGCGCCAGCTCTCCGGCGGGGAGCAGCAGCGCGTGGCACTGGCCCGCGCCTTCGTCGGCGAGCCGGACATCCTCTTCGCCGACGAGCCCACCGGCTCGCTGGACACCGCCACCGGCGAGCACGTCATCGACCTGCTGTTCCGCCTGCGCGAACGCCACCGCACCACCCTGGTTCTGGTCACCCACGATCCGGCTCTCGCCGCCCGCTGCGACCGCGGCTTCCAGGTGAAGGCCGGGCGCGTCGAGGCGTGGCAGCCGGACCCCGAGGCCCTGCGGGGCGAGTCATGAGCGCAAAGTCCCCCAACACCTGGCGGCTGGCCTGGCAGGGGCTGGTCCGGGAGGTGCAGAGCGGGCTGCTGACCCCCATGCTGCTCGCCTTGCTGGTGGCGGTCTCGGCGGTCACCGCCGTGGGGTTCTTCGTCGACCGGGTCGACGGTGCCATGCGCGCCCAGGCCGCCGAGTTCCTCGCCGCCGACGGCCGGGTGGAGTCACCCGACCCGCTCGACACGACGGCCGAACAGGCAGAGTCCCTCGGGCTCGACATCAGCCGACAGCTGACCTTCCCGACGGTGGTGGTCACCGGGGACCGGACCCTGCTCGTCGGCCTGAAGGCCGTCGACGACGCCTACCCCCTGCGCGGCACGCTGGGCATCGAGGCCGATGGCCAACCCCGCACGGTCGAGCAGGGGCCGCCTCCCGGCGAGGGCTGGCTGTCTCGACGGGCGATGCTGTCGCTGGACGTCGACGTGGGCGATGCGATCGAGGTGGGCCAGACGCGGCTGACCGTCACCGCCGTGCTCGAACGCGAGCCGGACGTGGGCAACGTCTTCTCGCAGGCCGCGCCCCGCCTGATGATCCATCACGACGACCTTGAGGCGACCGGGCTGGTCACCGACACCAGCCGGGTCGAGCATGCCCTGCTGGTCGCCAGCGACGCCGAGGACCGCAGGCAGCGCATCGACCGGCTCGAGGCCGGACTCGACGGCGGCCTGCATCTGGCGCGCCCGGAGACCAGCCAGCCGGCCTTCCAGACCGCCTTCGAGCGGGCCGGCCGCTTCCTCGGCCTGGCGGCGGTGGTCGCCGTTCTGCTCGCCGGTGCGGCACTGGTAATCGCGGCGCGCCACTACAACCGGGTCCAGCAGGACGCCGCCGCCCTGATGCGAGCGCTGGGCGCCTCCTCGCGCGTGATCGGGCGGATCTATCGCCTGCGCCTGCTTATGCTGGCCGTGCTCGCCGCCGTCCCGGGCATCCTCATCGGGGCGGTCGCGCAGTTGCTGCTGGCCGACCTGATGGCCTCGATGCTGGATGTCGACTTGCCCGCGCCGGGACTCGCGCCCGTGGGGCTGGGGCTGGCCGTGGCACTGGTCGCCCTGTTCGGCTTCGCCCTGCCCAGCCTGGTCCGGCTCCGGCATACCCCGCCGCTGCGGGTGCTCAACCACCAGGCCCAGGCCCCCAGCCCCGCCTCGGCGCTCCTGTTCGGGGCCGGTATCGGGGCCATCGCGCTGCTGGTCTGGTTCCAGGCCCGCGACACGACGCTCACCCTGTACGTGCTGGCCGGGTTGGCCGCCAGCGTGGCGGTCTTTCTGGGCGTAGCAGCGCTGCTGGTCACGCTGCTGCG
>NZ_JAWLBP010000038.1:2670-6762 GCF_041687595.1 Guyparkeria sp.
CTGACGCTGTTCGACCTCTCGCGCATCCTCGAGGAGGTGCGGACTCTCATCGCCCGGGCGAGCCAGGCGGTGGAATACGTGTTCGCCTTCACGGTGGCGGCGGGAATCGTGGTGCTGCTGGCCGCGTTCGGCGCCAGCGAGCGACAGCGCATCCACGACGCGGCCGTGTTGCGGGTGATGGGGGCGAGCCGCCGGATGGTCTTCCGGGCGCTGTGGATCGAGTTCCTGGCGCTCGGCCTGCTGGTGGGGTTGCTGGCCGCGATCGCTGCCACGGGGGTGGGGATGCTGCTGTCGGCGAAGGTCTTCGACCTGCCCGCGGCGCCCAACCCCTGGCTGCTCCCCTGGGGGCTGGCGGCCGGTGTGCTGCTGGCGGCGCTGGTCACTCCGCTGCTGGGACGGCGGATGACGCGGGTCGCCCCGGCGCGGGCCCTGAGGAACTAGCCGAACAGCGCGTCGATCTCCTCCCAGAGCGAGCGATAGGCCTGGCTGGCCGGGTGACGTGGCTCGCGGTAGACGGAGGGCTGCTGATCGTCGCCCATCTGCTCGATCAGCGAGGCGTAGGGGATCTGCGCCTCGAGCAGCTCGGGCATGTCGTGGCGATGGCGTTCGGCGAAATCGCGGTGCAGGGTACGGCGGCGATCGACCATGCTCAGGAAGGCGCGCAGCTGGTCGGGGTGGATCCCGCGGTCGCGCAGATGGCCCTTGAGCTGGAACCAGGTCCGTTCGGACAGGTGCGTGGGCACCATCGGCACCAGCACCATGTCGGCCGCGCGCAGGATGTTGTCGGCAAGCAGGGACAGCCCGGGCGGCGCATCGATCCAGATCTCCTCGAACTGTTCGGCCAGCGGGTCGATCAGCTTGGCCAGCCGGTAGCCGGCATCCTTCTTGTCGGCCAGATGATGCTCGATCGCCTGCTGCCCCGGCAGGGCCGGCAGGACCCAGAGGTGGCTGTGGATGGTGGGCCGCACCGAGGCGGCCAGCCCCTTGGGCTTCAAGAGCTTCTTCACCGAGCGCTCCGCGCCCGCCTCGGTCTGCAGGTACCACGAGGCGGCACTCTGCGGGTCGAGATCCCAGACCAGCACCTGCCGGCCGGCCGCGGCGGATAGCGCCGCCAGATTCACCGCCGAGGCGGTCTTGCCGACCCCGCCCTTGACCGAATAAAGCGCCACCGTCTGGGCCATGCCGATTTCCTGCTCCTGCCGCGTGTGAACCTCGCCCCGAGCATAGCACCGGGCAGGGACGAATCATGTGACAGCTCGGCGCGCTCGAACCACGCCTGCACCCTGGCTCAGTGCTCGCCCAGTTCCTTGAGCTTGCGCGTGACGGTATTGCGCCCCCAGCCGATCAGCGCGGCGGCCTTCTGCTTGTGGCCGCCGGTGTGGGCCAGAGCGGCCTGCAGGAGGGTGCGCTCGAAGGCGGGTCCGGCGGTGGCCAGCAGGTCCTCGTCTCCGGCCTTCAGGCGCGCCTCGGCCCAGCGCGAAAGATCGCTGGTCCAGCGCGACAGCAGCTGGTCCTCGCCGACGCCGGCCTCGCCGCCTTCCGCTCCCTGGCGGACGGTATCGGGCAGGTCGTCGACACCGATCTCGTTGCCCGGCGCCATCACGGTCAGCCAGCGCGCGATGTTTTCCAGCTCGCGCACGTTGCCCGGCCAGGGATACTCGCACAGTCGCGCCTCGGCCTTGGGGGTAAGCGTCTTGACGGGCACGCTCAGTTCCTCGGCCGCGCGGGCGAGAAAGAAGCGCATCAGCTGCGGGATGTCCTCGACCCGTTCGCGCAGGGCCGGCAGTTTCAGGCGGATGACGTTGAGCCGATGGAACAGGTCCTCACGGAACCGTCCTTCCTTGACCAGGTCCTCGAGGCGCTGGTGGGTGGCCGCGATCACCCGCACGTCGCTCTTGATCAGCGAGGTGCCCCCGACGCGGTAGAAGTGCCCGTCGGAGAGCACCCGCAGCAGTCGGGTCTGCAGCTCGAGCGGCATGTCGCCGATCTCGTCGAGGAACAGGGTGCCCCCCTGTGCCTGCTCGAAGCGGCCGCGGCGCTGGGCCGACGCGCCGGTGAACGCGCCCTTTTCGTGGCCGAACAGCTCCGACTCCAGCAGATCCTTCGGGATAGCGGCGGTGTTCAGGGCGACGAACGGGCCGCTGCGACGCTGGCTGTGGCGGTGCAGCGCCCGGGCGACCAGTTCCTTGCCGGTACCCGACTCCCCGTTGATCAGCACGGTCACCGACGAGCGGGCCAACCGGCCGATGGCACGGAAGATCTCCTGCATGGCCGGGGCGTTGCCGATCAGCTCGGAGGTCGGCTCGCCGGCGTCCTGATCGCTCGCGACTCGAGAGGACCGCTCCCGCGATGCGTCAAAGGCACGCTCGGCGAGTCGCACGGCCTCGTCGATGTCGAACGGCTTGGCGAGGTAGTCGAAGGCCCCCTTCTCGAAGGCACCGACGGCGCTCTCGAGGTCGGAGTGCGCGGTCATGATCACGACGGGGATCTCGGGGTGTTCCTCGGCCAGCCGGGTCAGGAAAGTCAGGCCGTCCTCGCCGGGCATGCGGATGTCGGAGAAGATCACGTCCGGGCGGTCGCCGCGGTCGAGGCGCCCCTGGGCCGAGGCGACCTCCGCGAACGACTCGACCTGGAAGTCGGTGGTGGCCAGTGCCCGTTCGAGCACCCAGCGGATCGCCTGGTCGTCGTCGATCACCCACAGCCGTGGCGCGGGGTTCCCTGGGTTGGCGTGGTCGTTGGCTGAAACGTTCATGCTCGGATCACTCGCTGGCGGCGGTGGACGGCGGGCCGGAGACCCCCTCGGGATGGATGGGCAAGATCACGGAGAAGCGGGTCAGGCCCCGCTTGGGCACGAACTCGATCATGCCCTGGTGGCGCTCGACGATCGTCTGCGCCAGGGACAACCCCAGCCCGCTGCCCCCGGCGCGGCCACTGACCATGGGCAGGAACAGCGTTTCGACCAGCTCCTCGGGCACGCCCGGGCCGTTGTCCTCGACATCGATGCGCACCGCCAGCCGGTGGCGCTTGCCATGGACGGTGAACTGGCGCAACACGCGGGTGCGGAAGGTAAGCCGGGGGGATTCGACCTCGCCCTCGCGCATGGCCTGGACGGCATTGCGGGCGAGGTTGAGCAGTACCTGCACCAGCTGGTCGCGATCCGCCCAGACCTCCGGCAGGCTGGGGTCGTAGTCCAGTTGCCAGTCGAGCCGCTCGCCACCGGCCTCGACGCGCAGCAGCTGGCGCACCTGCTCGAGCGGCTCATGGATGTTCACCCAACGGCAGTGCAGGCGGTCGCTGGGGCCGAGCATGCGGTCGATCAGGACACGCAGGCGATCGGTCTCCTGCAGGATGATGCGGGTGTACTCGGTCAGGGAAGGATCGGGCAGCTCGCGTTCGAGCAGCTGCGCGGCGCCGCGCAACCCGCCGAGCGGGTTCTTCAGCTCGTGAGCCAGCCCGCGCATCATCTGCCGGGTGGTCATCTGCAGCGAATTGATGCGCGCGTCCCGCGAGATGCGCAGGTGACGCTCGATGTCGTTGAACTCCAGCATCACCCGGGCGGCCGGGAAGTCCGGTCGCGGGGTGATGGCGCAGTCGGCCACCCGGGTGAGCTCATGAGCCAGCGTCAGCTCGATCTCGCGCAGGGTCATCACCTGCTGGCTGGCGAGCGCCTCGTCGATGGTGTGGGCCAGCAGCGGGTTTGCCGACAGCACCGTGTCGAAGCCGGACTTGAGCGCGGCGCTGTAGCTCGTCCCGAGAAACTGCTCGGCCGCGGAATTGAGATAGATCGGGCGGTTGCGATCGTCCAGCACCACGATCGCGGTATTGAGCGTGTCGGCCAGCCGGGGCTCGGATCTCGGGTTCATGTCGTCTCCACCGGGTGCGGAATGGGCAGGGGGCGCCGATCACCCCACCGCTCTGGTGGCTATTTTGGTGCAAGTAGCGTGCCCATGCCCCGATCAGCTCCGCTGGGTGTCACGGACGCGAGCCGACGGGGCTCGCCCGCGCGGACATGGCAGCCGGCCACGTGCGACCGACTGCCAGATGCACCGTTCTAGTGCAGAAGGATAGACGACTGCCCCGTCATTGGTCAGG
>NZ_JAWLBP010000038.1:6862-15143 GCF_041687595.1 Guyparkeria sp.
GCTCGCCCGCGCGGACATGGCAGCCGGCCACGTGCGACCGACTGCCAGATGCACCGTTCTAGTGCAGAAGGATAGACGACTGCCCCGTCATTGGTCAGGCGCGTGGAAGGTGAATCGCACCGGCTGGGCCTCGCGGATGACCTCGTCGTCCCGCCTGATCTGGGCGGTGATCTCGTGCTTGCCAGAGGTCAGGCCGTTGACGAGATGCCGGCGTCCGCCCGAATCCTTCACCTTTGGCTCACCATCCAACAGTATCCATATCCGGTCGCCCTCGCGCAGCGCCGGCTGGAGGGCAAGCTCGACGGTGATCGTGCCCTTCAGGCGGCTGGCCGCCTCCCCATTCGCCGGATCGACGATTTCGAAATGGTCGTAATACTGCCCCGGCGGATCCTCGGACTCTTCAGGACTTTCGGCCTTGTCGGCCTGTCCGGATTTTCCAGGCGCGGTCCCGGAGGCGTCGCCCGCCGGCGCAGACTCCACGTCGGCCGGCTGCCCCGCCGACAGTTCTTGGCTGGGCTGTCCGCGAGGCTCGGCCGGCTCGGGCCGATGCAAGTCGTCCGCCGTGAGCACCTCGGGGGTCTCCACCGGCTTCATGGGGATCACTGGTGCGGACTCGACCTCGTGCACCGTCGCACCTTCGGTGGGCTCGTCGGTGAACACCGTCTCGCCGGCACTATTGGTGTACTGGTAGACCTTGGCGGCGGACAGCGGGACGGTCCACAACAGGCACAGGCCGGTAATGCCGAGGGTGGCCGGGACGGAACGAAGGGTCGGGAAAATCATGTGTCGCTCACCTCCTTTTGGCACCCGATACCCGCAAGTCACCGATCACGCCGCGTCGGGCGGCGCGATCAGGGTCTTGAGGCGATCGAGCCGCGACTCGAGCGTGATGTGGTCAGGCGCGGTCACGGTGACATGACCCAACTTGCGGCGCGGACGCGGCGTCTTGCCGTAGTCGTGCCAGGACGAGCCGGGCACGGCAAGCACCGCCTCGGGATCCGGCATGCGCCCGACCAGGTTGAGCATTGCCGCCGCCCCGGCCGGCGCGGTGTCACCCAGCGGCCAGCCGAGGATGGCGCGGATGTGGTTCTCGAACTGCGAGGTGCGCGCGCCGCCCAGGCTCCAGTGGCCGCTGTTGTGGACGCGCGGGGCCATCTCGTTGATCAGCAGGTGACCGTCGCGAACGAAGAATTCGATCGCCAGCACGCCGACGTATTCGAGTTTTTCCAGCACCAGTCGGGCGGCGGCTTCCGCCTCGTGCTGCAGCGGCTCGTCGTCGGCGATCACGGTCTGCCAGAGGATGCCCGCGCGGTGCGTGTTGGTCGCCAGGGGGTAGAAGCGGATCTCGCCGGTCCGGCTGCGCACGGCGACAATCGACACCTCGCGCTCGAAGTCGATCATCTTCTCCAGCACGGCCGGTGCCCCGGCGATCGCCTCCCAGGCGGACGCCGCCTCGCCCGGGTTGCCGGGCCCACCCTCGTGCGCGGCGTGGGCCGAGTCGGCCAACCGCACCTGTCCCTTGCCGTCGTAACCGAAACGGCGGGTCTTGAGAATGGAAGCACCACCCAGGTGCTTCACGCCCCGGACGATGTCCCGGACCGAGTCGATCTGCTCCCAGGGGGCGACACCGAGCCCCAGTCCCTCGAAGAACTGTTTTTCCTCGAGACGATCCTGGGCGACGGCCAAGGCCCGCGGACCGGGCATCAGGCAATTGCGCTCGTCCACCGCCTCGGCGCTCGCCAGGGGCACGTTCTCGAACTCGAGGGTGACCAGGTCGCATTCCACGGCCAGTTGTTCGAGGGCCTCGGCGTCGTCGAACTCGGCCCGGATGTGCCGGCCGATCGACGCGGCCGGCGGCTCGTAGGCCGGATCGAGAAAGGTAAAGCGGTGGCCCATGGCCACGCCAGCGAGCCCCAGCATCTGACCCAGCTGGCCGCCACCGATCACGCCGATGTGCAGCCCGCCCGGCTCGCCCTTGGCCCGCGGCATTTCGCAGTTGTCGTTCGTCACCGTCACGGCTCAGACCTCTCCCGGCTCCGGTCGGGCCAGTACCGCCTGCGTCTGCCGCTCGCGCCAGGCGTCGAGCCGCTCGGCCAGGCCCGCGTCCTCGTTGGACAGCGTGGCTGCGGCGAACAGGGCGGCGTTGACGGCCCCCGATCGGCCGATCGCCAGCGTGCCCACCGGCACGCCGGCGGGCATCTGCACGATGGAGAGCAGCGAGTCCATGCCGGACAGGGCCTTGGACTGCACGGGCACGCCCAGCACCGGCAGGCGGGTCTTGGCCGCGACCATGCCCGGCAGGTGCGCCGCCCCGCCGGCCCCGGCGATGATGACCTTCAGTCCGCGACCGACGGCCGATTCGGCGTAGCTGAACAGCTTGTCGGGGGTGCGATGCGCCGAGACCACCTCCGCCTCGAAGGGGATCTCCAGCGACTCGAGGGTCTCGCAGGCATGCTGCATGGTCTCCCAGTCCGACTGGGACCCCATGATCACGCCGACAACAGGCTGCGCACTCATACCGAGGTCACCCAGGCCGGCAGCACGTCCATCAGCTGCGAGTGCGTGTGGGCGGCGCCGACGGCGGCGACATACAGGAACACCAGGATGGCGAGCACCCAGGCACTGGCCCGCAAGCCACGCGTACGGCCGAAGCGCAGGGCGACCAGCCCCAGGCCGATGTAGACGATCAGGCCGACGATCTTGACGGTAATGAAGCTCGGATGCACACCGTGCTGCCAGAACAGCAGCCAGGCGGCCACCAGGGCGCTGACCAGCAGCACCGTGTCGACGACGTGCGGAGTGATCTTCACCCACTTCTTCCGCAATTTCGGCGAGTCGGTGAGCATCCAGATGCCGCGAACGACGAAGCCGGTCAGCGACAGCACCACCGCCAGGGCATGCAGGTGTATCCAGAAAGACGCTTGGGCCATGAGGCAACCATCCCGTGTAACGCATTGATGAGGGAACCTCGGCGCAGAGCGGCATCGCATCTGTGCAGAGGTTCCTTCGGAACCCGCCCCATCCCGGGCGGAAGCCTCAAAGCATAAATCATCGGGAACCGCCCCCCAAGCCGGGACGATATGCCCCCTATTCCGGCTGGCAGATCTCCCCTCGGCCGGCGGCACGCAGCGTCATGAACAGCAGCAGGGCGATCAACACCATCAGGGCGACGACCAGCACGATCGAAAGTCCCTGCCAGAAGGCATTGCCGGTGAGTGCCGACATCTGCATGGTCGCGACGGTAATCGCCGCGACGGGAAACGAATAGGCCCACCAGGACAGCGCGAACGGCAGGCGAATGAAGTGACGCAACTGCCAGACGAGCAGCAACGTCACGAACAGCCCGAAGCTGAACAGGATGCGACCGAAGTCATCCAGCGATTGTCCGGGATGCAGCGACTGCCAGGAGATGAAACCCACCGCCGGCGGCGCGATGAGGATGAAGAGCGTCGGCATCAGCTTGCCGGGCATCGGCGCGTGGAAGAAATAGCGATACATCAGGATCGTCAGCAGCACCGGCCAGAAAACCAGACCGACGCTGAAGAAGAACCAGGAAATCGTCTCGAATCCCAGCGGCACCCCGGCCAGCGGCACCAGGATATTGCCGACGATCGGGATGAACCACGCCGGATTGGAATGCTGGATCTCGAAGTGCGACTGGTGCATCCAGCGGCTCAGGATCGTCAAGGTGAGGAGAAGGTGCAGCGCCACGCCCACTCCCCAGAAGGCCAGTGCCAGCGACGGCCAGATCGTATGCGTGGCCGTGGCCAGCAGGATCAGGCCGATCGAGATCGCCGGGAAGAAGCTGAGACGAATGGGGTGGTTGAATTCCGCGACCACCTGTTCACGATGACGCAGCCACTTGAGCAGGTAGGCCACCGCGATGCCGGCGAACACGACGATGTCGATCACCACCGAGACGAGCGCGATGACGGAGGGCAGGCCCCAGACCCGCTCGGCGTGCTGGAGCACCAGGGTCAGGCCGACAAGACCCATGACGATCGCGAACATCGAGACCGGCATGTGGGGCAGGCGTTGGCTGGGTGCGGGCTGGTCGCTCATATTGCCTCCTGTTCGACTGGCATGGCTGGACCATTACTATATAACATACCAATACCACATCAGCCCAGTTGATAGGCAGGGGCGGCGGCGATACCCGAAACCCTAGCAAGCCTGGGTGACATCGCCCGCACCGGCGCTACACTCATCGTCCACGGCACAACGGGACCACCGGCATGACGCTACCGAATCACCTCATCCCCCTGATGCTGGCCGGCATCGGCTGGGCGCTGACCGCCGTCGCCGTCCTGTGGGCCGCGCGCGCCGCGCCCTGGGAAGCCCTGCGCAACGCCCCGTGGCGGCTCAACCTGGTCGCGCTGGCGGTGCTGTTCCTGCTCGGCATGTGGTCGCTCAAGGCCACCCTGATGCCCGGACTGACCCTGCATTTTCTCGGCGCGGCCACCGTCACGCTGGTGATCGGGCTGGAGCTGACGCTGATCGCCGGGCTGGTCGCCGCCCTGCTGCTGCCCCTGTTCTTCGGTGGCGGGCTGGCGGTCGCCGGCTGGAATTTCGTGCTGGCCCTGCTGATCCCCGCCCTGATCACCTACGGCATGACCCGGGCCTCGCAGCGCTGGATGCCGCCGAACTTCTTCATCTACCTGTTCGTGGGCGTGTTCTTCTCCGCCGTGCTGGGCGTGATCGTCCACGGGGCAGGCACGGCCCTGCTGGTCATGGCGATGGGTCTGTACGACTTCGACATCATCTGGAACAACTACCTGCGGGTTCTGCCGCTGCTCGCCTTCCCCGAGGGCGTGATCAACGGGATGATCATGACCGCCCTGGCCCTGGTCAGCCCGTCGCTGGTAATCTCGTTCGACGATCACCACTACATCGACGGCCGCTGACCCTGACCGACGTTGCGCAAGCCAGGTAGCGCCTTGCAACTTGCAACGGCGACCCGCCATCAGCAAAACCGCAGGGTGACAAGTCCTTGTTTATTGGCCGGGTTTCTGGCGACAAATCAATGGCATGAAACGTGCTTATTCGACTTGTTAGCCGAGCTGGAGTGGGCTCGGATGGTTAACCGACACGAGATTCAGGAGTTCCTCATGAAAAAACTGACCGCGATCGTATTCGCTTCCGGCCTCGCGGCCGCCTCCGGCCAGGTACTGGCTGCCGACGCCGATGCCGGCAAGAAGCTCTACGAGCAGAGCTGCGCTTCCTGCCACGGCATGAAGGCCGAAGGCCAGGGCATGTTCCCGAAGCTGACCGGCAAGAGCGCCGATCACATCGCCACCGCACTGGCCCACTACAAGAACGGCAACCAGGACGCCCTGAAGGAAATGGGTGATCTGGGCGGCTCGAACTTCGCCATCATGGCGCCGAACGCCGCTGGCCTGTCGGACGCCGACATGGAGAACCTGGGCGCGTACATCGAGAGCCTGTAAGTCTCGCCGTCGACACGGCACAGACGAACCCGGACCGACTGGTCCGGGTTTTTTTATGCCTGAGGCACCGACGGGTCGGCTTCAGAGCACTCGCCGTCCCGCCCGGCACTCGCGCCAGCCGACACACGGGAGGAGAAAGTCACCGGGGCCATCAGCGTCCGCTACGCAACCGATCCAAGCGCAGCCGGTCGCGGTCGTCGAACAGGCGACGCGCGCCCAGCTGGACGGCGACGAGGGATCCAAAGCCGGTGGCGGCCGTGATCAGGAAGATGATCAGGATCTGGTACTTGACCGCCTCGATCGGCGGGGTGCCGGCAAGGATCTGCCCGGTCATCATGCCAGGCAGGCTGATCACACCGGCGGCGGCCAGCATGTTGAGTGTGGGGATCAGCCCGGCGCGCATGGAATCAGAGCGCAACTCGGCGGTGGCATCACGCACGGAGTGTCCGAGAATCAAGCGGGCCTCGAGCTCGCCCCGGCTCTGCCAGGCCGTCTGCGTCAGGTTGTTCAGCGCGAGGCCGATGCCCGTCATGGTGTTGCCGAGAATCATCCCCAGCAGGGGAATGGAATACTGCGGCGCGTACCAGGGGTCGACATCGATCACCATGGTCAGCGCGAGCATGGCCACGATCAGCGCCGTGGCGCTCATCGCCGCGAGACCGATACCGTAACCGTGCCACCCGCGAATGGGACGCTTCTGCCGGGCGATCACCTCGTACCCGGCCAACCCCAGCATCACCATCACGATCAGCATCACCCAGGGCAGGCTCGCGGCGTCGAAGACGGCCTTGAGGATCACGCCCACCAGCAGCAGCTGCAGCACCATGCGCACGCTGTTGAACGCGAGCGTCCGGAACAGCCCCAGCCCGAGGATGATCTGGACCACGCCGAGCGCCAGCACGAGGCTGGCGGCCAGCATCAGGTCGAACGGTGTCAGGCTATACAGATCCATGCAGGACGCCTCCCTCACGGGTCATCTCGAGCCGCTGCCCGTCGTGCGCGGCGATCTCGTCGGGATTGTGGCTCACCCAGACCGCGGCCGCCCCGTGTTCGTCGACGTAATCGAGCAGCAGGTCGGCCATGGCGCGGGCATTGCTCCGGTCGAGGTTGGCGGTCGGTTCGTCGAGCAGCAGCACGCGCGGCTCGAGGACCAGCGCGCGCAGCACCGCCAGTCGCTGCCGCTCGCCGGAGGAAAGGCGCTCGACCGGGGCATCCCACAGGGCAGGCTTGAGCCGCAGACGTCCCCACCATTCCTCCGGCGGGCGCTCGGCAAAATGTTCGGCCACGGTATCGGCCCACCAGCCGGATTCTGCCGGCACCAGCACCACGCGGCGCCGCCACTCGGTGGCCGGCATGGCCTGCTGCTCGTCGCCCTCCAGACGCACCTCGCCCTCGTGGGGCGAAAGATCGGCCAGTGCACGCAGCATCTGGCTCTTGCCGACTCCCGACTCGCCCTGCACGGTCAACACCTCACCGCCCTTGAGCACGAACGAGACCGGCGGCACGTTCTGCCCCTGAAGGTCCTTGACCTCGAACAACATGCGACTCCCCTGCCAAAGAGTGCCCGCGGCTCCACCAGCGCGCAGACCCCATCCCCCAAACAAAACGCCGGCCCTCAGGCCGGCGTCGTTCCTGCGTTCGGGCCGACATGGCGGCCCGGGCGGCGACCTTACTGGGCCGCGGCACCAGCCGGTGCGTCTCCATCGGATTCGCCCGGCAGTTCCTCTTTGTCCATGACCGCGATGTAGGCGCCCAGTGCCTCGATGTCATCGTCAGTCAGGTTCTTGGCCTGCGGGATCATCGCGTAGGAGTTCGGACCCATCTCCTGGCCCTTGCGATAGATCTTCAGCAGGTTGATGGTCTGGTCCATCTTGGTGCCGACCAACTTGGGTGCGTCGAACAGCTCGCCGCCTTCGCCCTCGTCGCCGTGGCAGATGGCGCAGGAGGAGTACAGGGCGCGGCCCTGCTTGACCAGCGACTCGTCGACGATCACCGGCTCGGCGGGTTCGGCCTTGGCGGCCGGCTCGGCACCGCCGTTGCCGTTACCACCGTCTGCCGCACCACCATTGTTGGTGCCACCGAAAGCGTCGGCGATGTAGACCGACAGGTTGGCGATCTGCTCGTCGGACAGGTTGGCGGCGTTCGGCGCCATGGTGCCGAAGCGATCACCCAGACCCTGCTCCTTGAGGTAGTCCTGATCGCCGTCACGGTAGGCGACCAGTTTCTTCTGGAGGTCGGAGGCATCCATTTCGGTCAGGACCGGGAAGGCGCCGCCCTGGCCGTTGCCGTCGGCACCGTGGCAGGCCGCGCAGCTGGCGTAGGCCTGCTCGCCGGCGGAGATGTCGCCGTCGACCGCGCCACCACCGTTGCCGGCATCAGCGGCCGCGTCGCCGCCACCGTTACCACCGGCGCCACCGCCGAAGGCGTCGCCGATGTAGGCGGCCAGGTCGGCAATGTCCTCGTCGGACAGGTTGGCGGCGTTCGGCGCCATGGTGCCGTAGCGGTCACCCAGGCCGACCGACTTGAGGTAGTCCTGATCGCCGTCGCGGTAGGCGGCCAGTTTCTTCTCGGCCTCGTCGGCCGGAATGTCGGTCAGTACCGGGAAGGCGCCACCCTGACCCTTGCCGTCAGCGCCGTGGCAGGCGGCACAGGAAGCGTACTTCTGCTCACCGGCAGCAATGTCACCGCCGGCACTCTCGTCACCGGAGGGCTTCTCGGCCGCGTCGTCCGCGGACGCGGTCTTGGTCTCTTCCTTGGTTTCCGGCTTCTCGACCACTTCGCCGACGGTGGTGTTCCGGTCGACCGTGTTGAACAGGGCGTTCACCAGGTAGAAG
>NZ_JAWLBP010000038.1:15243-21385 GCF_041687595.1 Guyparkeria sp.
GCGGTCTTGGTCTCTTCCTTGGTTTCCGGCTTCTCGACCACTTCGCCGACGGTGGTGTTCCGGTCGACCGTGTTGAACAGGGCGTTCACCAGGTAGAAGACGGCGGCAAGCAGCACCAGCGCCGAAACGAACCCGACCACCTTCGACATCGGATCGACCTTGGGAGTATGTTGAGCCACGAGAATCCTCCAGAATCTTTTATCGTCGTTTTAGCAAGCGCAACCGCGCGTATTATATAGGCAATCCCTCCCGTTTGACAGAACCGGCTACGCCATGTCCTCCCCTGCCCCGAAAAACCGCCGCCAAGGCGGCTCGAAACGCCGCCGGAACGCACCAACGGGGCTTCTCTCCCCGGTGGCGGAGCTCCCCGGCGTCGGACCGAAGCTCGCCGAAAAGCTCGCGCGCCTGCACATCGAAACCGTCGAGGACCTGCTCTGGCACCAGCCATTGCGCTACGAGGACCGCGGCACGAAGCAGCCGATCGACCCCGAGCACATCGGCGAGCCGGCCCTCTTCGAGGTGCGCATCAACGAAGTGCGTCCGCTGTTTCGCGGCAAGGCGCGGCTGGTCTGCAACGGCACCGGAGAAGGCCCCCGCGGCCCGGTCGGACTGACCATCTGGTTCTTCGGCCGCTTCGGGCCCACACCGCAGGCCGGGCGCAACTATCTCCTGTTCGGTGAACTGCACCAGGGCCCCCACGGGCTGGAAATGGCCCAGCCCGAGCTGGTCGCCAACGCCCAGATCGGGCAGATCCAGCCGGTCTATCCGGCCACGGAAGGCGTGGGCCAGGTCAAGCTCCGCCAGCTGGTCGAGGCGGCGCTGGAAGTGGCCGTGCGCGACCTGCGCGACCCGCTGCCCGAGGCCATCCGGCAGGCCCGCGGCTGGCCCCAGCTCCTGCGCGCCCTGCAACGCATCCACCTGCCGAAACGCAACGACGGCGTACCGGGACGGGCCGAACCGGCCTTCGACCGCCTGATCACCGAGGAGCTGGCCACCCACATCCTCGCCCTGCGCCAGCGTCGCGCGGTCACCCGCCAGGTCGCCGCGCCCGCCATCCCGCCGCGGGAGCACCTGTTCGACCAGTTGCTGGGGCACCTGGGCTTCACGCCCACCGGGGCGCAGCAACGGGTCATCGGCGAGATCAAGGCGGATCTGGCCCAGCCCCTGCCGATGCTGCGGCTGGTACAGGGGGACGTCGGCTCGGGCAAGACGCTGGTCGCCGCGGCCGCCGCACTGGACGTGATCGACGCCGGCTACCAGGTCGCCCTGATGGCGCCCACCGCCCTGCTCGCCGAGCAGCACGCCCGCAACTTCGCTCAATGGTTCGAGCCGCTGGGTTTGTCGGTGCTGCTGTTGAGCGGCCAGCAGCCGGTCGCCCAGCGCCGCGAAGGGCTGGCACAACTGGCCGACGGGCGTGCCCAGATCGCGATCGGCACTCACGCCCTGTTCCAGGAGTCGGTGGACTTTCACCGCCTCGGGCTGGTGATCGTCGACGAGCAGCACCGCTTCGGCGTGCACCAGCGCCTGGCGCTGACCGACAAGGGCGCGAGCCAGGACGGCGGCTCGCGCCGACCGCACCAGCTGATCATGACCGCTACCCCCATCCCGCGCACGCTCGCCATGACGCAGTTCGCCGACCTCGACGTCTCGGTCATCGACGAGCTGCCCCCGGGACGCACGCCGGTGACCACCGTGGTGGTGCGCGCCGACCGGCGCGGCGAGGTGATCGAGCGCATCAGCCAGGTGTGTGCCGAAGGGCGTCAGGCCTACTGGGTCTGCCCGCTGATCGAGGAGGGCCAGATCGAGGCGCAGGCGGCCGAGTCCACTTTCGCCATGCTCGGCGAGGAGTTGCCGCACCTGTCGATCGGCATGGTGCACGGCCGGATGTCCGCTGCCGAGAAGCAGCGCGAAATGGCCCGCTTCAAGGCCGGCGACTACCACCTGCTGGTAGCGACCACCGTGATCGAGGTGGGCGTCGATGTGCCCAATGCCTCGCTGATGATCATCGAGAACGCCGAACGCATGGGGCTGGCCCAGTTGCACCAGCTGCGCGGCCGCGTCGGACGCGGCGCGACCGCCAGCCATTGCGTGCTGCTGTTCGAGGAACCCCTGAGTGATCGAGCGCGGGCGCGACTGGCCCTGATGCGCGAGACCGAGGACGGCTTCCGGCTGGCCGAGGCCGATCTCGAACAGCGCGGCCCCGGCGAGGTCCTCGGCACCCGCCAGGCCGGCATCGCCAAGCTCAAGATCGCCGACCTGCAGGAAGACCAGGGCAGGCTCGAGGAGGCAGGACATCTGGCCGACGAACTGCTCGAACGCTTCCCCGAGTCGGTCAATCCGCTGATCGCCCGCTGGGTGGGTGCGGCCGGGCAGTACGGGCAGGTGTGAGGCGAAATAACCGCCTGTCCGCGAGAAAAAAGCGGTCGACCTTGCCCACGTTCGCCTGCTGACATACGGTTTGATAAAGGAAGGCCTGCATGAATCGATGGCGGCCATAACGTCCTTCGACCGCTCGATGCCCCGCTCAATGCCAAGGAAAGGCTTGCGACCGTGAAAAAGCGAAACGTGCTTGTTCTCTTCTGGATGTGCCTGCTGTTGATCTCCGGCAGCGCCTCGGCCGTGTCGTTGAGTGCGGAGGAACGGGCATTCATCGAGGAGCATCCGAACGTCACCATCGCCATGATGATCGAGCACCCGCCGCTGACCGTCGTCGGTGACGGCGACGGCGAGGGGTTCGAGCACGACCTGGTGGAACTCGTGGCCGAGAAGACCGGGCTCTCCTTCGAGAAGCGGTTCGGGGCCTGGAACGACTCCCTGCGCCGCTTCCGCGGTGGCGAGGTCGACATGATCTCGAGCATCTCCTGGCGCGAGGAACGCACCCCTTTCACGCTCTACACCACGCCGTACTTCCACATCCCCGTCTTCGTCTTCATCCGCGACGACTTCGGCGAGTACAGGGACACCCGGGACCTGGCCGGGCGGAAGGTCGGGGTCATCCGGGACATCTTCTACGAAGACAAGCTCGAGGCGGCGGGCAGCATGGAGCTGGTGCGCTTCGACACCTACCAGGACATGACCGACGCGCTGGTGCTGGGCGAGATCGACGCACTGGTGCAGAACCTCGGCAACATCAACCAGGTCATCAAGCGCCGCGCCTACACCAACGTCCGCATCGCCGGCGAGCTGGACCTGCCCGGACTGAGCGGGGAAGACCTGCGCTTCGGCATCACCCCCGAAAAGCCCGAACTGCACACGATCATGCAGAAGGGGCTGGACGACATCAGACCGGCCGAATGGGAGGCCCTGAGCAGCCGCTGGCTGGGCGTACGCGATCACGGCAGGCGACCGGCCGTCGGTCTCACCGCCGCCGAACGCGCATGGCTCGACCACACGGGCCCGATCGACATCTGCATCGACCCCAACTGGATGCCCTTCGAGCGTTTCGACGAGAGCGACGAGCACGACGGCATCAGTGCCGACTACTTCGCCCTGTTCGGGAAGATGCTGGACGTCGAATTCCGCCCCGTGCCGGTCGACACCTGGTCCGAATCGGTCGAGCATCTCAAGGCCGGGCGCTGCGACCTGTTGAGCCTGGCCATGCGCACGCCCAAGCGCGAGACCTACGCCGAATTCACCGACAGCTACATCCAGACCCCGCTGGTGGTCACCACCCGGGCGGACGTCGCCTTCATCGACGGGCTGGATGACCTGGCCGGGCGGAAGATCGCCATCCCGGCGCTGTACGCCTTCGCCGAGCTGCTGCGCGACGAGCACCCCGAACTCGAGCTGGTCGAGGTGGCCGACATCGACGCCGGGCTGGAATTGGTGCGCCGCGGCGAGGTCTTCGGCTACATCGGCACGCTCGCCACCATCGGCCACAAGCTGCAGGCCGAGTACGCCGGCGAGCTGCGCATCACCGGGGATACCGGCAAGTCATGGGACATGGGCGTGGCCGTGCGCGAGGGCCAGCCGATCCTGCACGGCATCATGCAGAAGGCCGTCGCCAGCATCACCGAGGAACAGCGGCGGGAGATCAACAACAAGTGGATCGCCGTGCGCTACGACCAGCGAGTCGACTACACCCTGCTCTGGCAGGTCAGCGCGGTGTTTGTCCTGCTGCTCGTCGCCGGGGGGCTCTTCTACCTCAAGCAGGCCGGCCTGAGGCGACAGCTGGAAGCCGCCTACGAACAGGCGGAACGCCTGGCCGTGACCGACAAGCTCACGGGGGTGTACAACCGCCACCGGCTCGACGAGGCGCTGGAGAAGGAAACGCGCCATGCCGAGCGCTACGGCGAGTGCTTCGGCGTGATCATCCTCGACATCGACCACTTCAAGTCCATCAACGACCGCCTCGGCCATCGCGCCGGCGACACCGTCCTGCGCGAGATCACCGACGTACTGGGCGACACCTGCCGCCGGACCGACATCCTCGGACGCTGGGGCGGCGAGGAATTCCTCATCGTCGTCCCGCACGCCGACAAGGCCACTCTCACCGCCCTCACCGAAAAGCTACGGCAGGCCATCGAGTCGGCCACGTTCACCGAGGCCGGCCGCGTCACCGCCAGCATCGGCGCGAGCCTCTACGGGCCAGATGACAACCCCGACACCCTGCTCAAGCGCGCCGACGACGCGCTCTATGTCGCCAAGCGGCAGGGGCGCAATACCGTGGTGTTCCGGTAAACGCCGGAAACGAATCAAGACAAGGTGACACCCCGCTGCTCGGACAAGCCTTACGCACTCAGCCCTCTCCCGCCTCGGGCCGGACATTTTCCGAGCCAAATGGACGACACCAAGGACCCGATCCGGGCACGAGGCGCGCCATGGGGTTCGTGCCGGCTACGAAGTCCTGACTTCTTCCGTCCGAGGCTCTATTGGCTCGCCATCTGCGTCCAGCAACTGATTGTCGTAGGCCGCCTGGAGACCGGGTTCGCCCTCGGCCTCCCCCTCGGGCTCTTCGCCGATGGTGCGCGGATACAGGGGCGACAGGATGGCGACCACGACACCGATCGCGGCAAACATGGCAAACGCGTCGGCATAGCCGAATGTCTTTACCAGCTCGCCGACAACGGGCGAGCCGGCCGCCTGCCCGAGCGAGACCGCCACGAATGGCAGCACCGGACCCATCGACAGGCGCCCCGGCAACAGGCGGATGCCGGTCATCAGGTAGAGGCCCGTCAGGCTCATGTAGGCCAGGCCAAAGACCAGCGCGGAAAATGCCGCAAGAAACAGATTGCCGGGACTCGCGGCGAGCAGCGCCAGGCTCGTCGACAGCATCATCAACATCAGTGCCTGGGTGATGGGCGGGTTGTTGCGGTCGGCCAGGTCGGCCACCACTGCCCCCCCGAGGCCGGCAATGCCGACCGCCAGCCACAGCCAGCCGGTGGCGCCGGGCGGCAGGGCACCCAGGGTGACCACTAGGTCGGGCGCGAAGATCCAGTACGCCGACGAGACGAAGCCCATCAGGAAGGAGAACACCGAGAGCCGTCCGAGACGCCACCACTGCAGGGAGCTGATCGGAGGCGGCGGCGCGGCGCCCGACGGTGTGACCCGCGACACCGAAGGGATGACGTACCACGTGACGACCACCCCGATGACTGCCAGGACGGCAAAGGAACCGTAGGCAAACCGCCACGCGTCGGCCAGTAACAGTACCGCCGGTACGGCAACGGCCACGCCAATGCTGGTGCCCGCGTTCATGACCGAGCTCACCCGCCCGTGCATCGAGCGATCCACCACCGCCTGCATGGCACCCGAGAGCGCTGGCATCATCAGGCCGGTGGAGATGCCGCAAACGAACACGCCGATGCCGAGCGACAGCGCGTCAGGGCCCTGGCTGATCACCAGCAAGCCACTGGCACCGACCGTGCCCGAGAGCATCGCCGTATAGCGGGCCCCCATCCGAACGGCGAGTATTGGGGCGACCAGCGAGGCAAGTACAAAGCTGATGAGCGGCAGCGCGCCGATGATGCCGACCACGTCCGGCGTCAGTCCCAGATCGGCCCGGATCGGCGGCACGAACAGGCCGAAGGCGAAGCGCGCGAGCCCGTAGGTGATCGCGATCAGCCCGGCACCGAACAGCGCGAACCTCATGCTCGGAGGGAACGTCATGTCTGCCCCGCCTCACTCGTAACGAAAATGTCGG
>NZ_JAWLBP010000039.1:0-3788 GCF_041687595.1 Guyparkeria sp.
ACGGTGTAGGTCTTGCCCTGCTTGACCTTCTCGTAGTTGCCGAACTGCTCCTTCATCGTGCGCTTGAAGTACTCGCGCAGGCCGTTGATCGATACGAACCAGACCTCGCCGCCGCGGTTGAGGCCCCGCCAGGTGTCGAACAGCATGATCTGCCACATCTCCTTGCCCACCTTGGCCGGCACGTTCGAGTAGAGCCGATCGAACCCCTCGCCATCCACCGCCGACAGGCCGTTGGACAACCGGGCCTCGGCGTTCTCCAGCCGATTGCGGCCCAGGTTGCCCTGGGCGTAGTCGACCGCGACAAAATCCTTGTCCAGCAGGATCACCCGGCCGTCCGGGCAGGCCTTGGCCATGGTGGCCCCGATGGGGCCGTAACCACAGCCCAGATCGACGATGGTGCTGCCGGCCGGCGGGATCGGGGTGTGCTCGAGCAGCAGGCGAGTGCCCGCATCGATCTCGCGGGGCGAGAACAGCCCCCAGGTCGAATGGAGCACGAGCCGGTGGCCGAGGAGTTCGCAGTCGATCACCTGGTCCCGCCGCAGTGCGGCGATGTCTTTAGGGGTCATCATGTCTTTTGGCTCTAAGGTTTTGGCGCGTGGGCAGGTTCAGTGGTCGTCTCGAGAGTCTCGCCTCTCCCTTTCGAGGCGGCAGGCGCGGCACAGGCCGCGCAGTTCGACGACCTCCGAGCGGGGGGTGAAGCCGGATCGGGCGGCCAGGTCGCCCAGCGCCGAGTGCACCGCCTCGCTGCTCTGCTCCTCGATATCGCCGCACTGGCTGCAGATCAGGAGGATCGCGTGATGGGGGTCCTGCGGGTGGGCGCAGCCGATGAAGGCGTTCAGGCTTTCGATGCGGTGGATCAGGCCCTGGGCGAGCAGGAAATCCAGTGCCCGGTAGACCGTGGGCGGCTTGACCTGTTCGCCGTGACGCGAGAGGCGTTCGATCAGGTCGTAGGCCTTGGTCGCCTCGTGGTTCGCCCAGACTTCCCTGAGCACCCGGCGACGAATCGGAGTCAGCCGGGCGCCGGCTTCCTGGCAGATTGTCTCGGCCCGGGCCAGGGCGGCTTCGATGCATTGATCATGGTCGTGACAGGCGCAGGACATGATGTGGGCTTTCAATCGCTCGTGGGCAGGTCATCATAGCGCAGTTGTCTTCTGCGGTGAGCAGAAGCAAAGTTGACTCCGGATCAACGATCTCGATAGGGGATGCGTTGAAATTTGATCATTTGGGTCGCATTATTAAGAAGTAGCTAATAAACACGGCCGAGCATGTGCCGCACGCCCCGCCCGGGACAACCGAGGTGGAGCGTGTGCCGTGTACGGCGAGGGGGAGGAGCGATGAGCAAGCAGTTCGAGGACCATTTCCTGGCGACGCGTCGCCGGTTCCTGCGCAACGTCGGTGTGGCCGCGGGGCTTTCCGTTGTTCCGCTCTCCTGGTCGTCCCGGGTGTTCGCCGAGGAGGAAATGGTGGTCGAGGGGCCGCCGATGCCCGACATCCCGGCGACCAAGATCACCGACAACGTCTACGTGATCGTCTCCCCCTGGGGCTTCCCGTCCGTGGAAAACCAGGGAATGATGAGCAACGTCACCTTCGCGATCACCGAGAAGGGGGTGGTGATCATCGACAGCGGCGCTTCCCTGCAGATCGGTCGCATGGCGATCCGCCAGATCCGCAAGTTCAGCGACAAGCCGATCGTGGCGATCTTCAACACCCACTATCACGGTGACCACTGGCTCGGGAACCACGCCTTCGTGGAAGAGAACCCCGACGTACCGATCTACGCGCACGAGAAGACCGCGTCGGCTATCCGCAGCAACCAGGGCGATTTCTGGAAGAGCCTGATGGAACGGTCCACCGGCGATGCGATCGCCGGCACGGTGGTCACGCCGCCGAACGAGGTGGTTGGCCATGGCGACGAATTCGACTTCGGCGACATGACCATGCGGGTGCATTTCTACGGCACGGCCCACACTCCGTCGGACATCAGCATCGAGATCGTCGAGAAGGGCATCGTCCACGTCGGGGACATCGCCATGAACAATCGCATCGCTTTCATGGACGACGGCAGCTTCCTGGGCACGTTCAAGGCGTTCGACAAGCTCGAGGAGGCGGTGCCCGAGGGGTTCTGGATCCCGGCACACGGCTTCCCCGCCTACGAGTTGATCGAGCGGAACCGCATCCTGTTCGAGGGGATCTACGAGTCGGCCGAGAAGGCGGTCAACGAGATGGCCAGCCCGGACGAGGTCAAGGACTACGTGCTCGAGGACGAACGAGTGCAGGAGATGGCGCCCTACGTCGACGGCTTCGACGAGAACATCGGCAAGTACGCGTCGCTGGCGTACCTCGAGGCCGAGGCGGCTGCTTTCTAGGATCGCGGCCCCGCGGGCATGGTGGCCCGCTCGCATGCATGAATGATGTTTCAGGTCCGCCGGATGGTCGGGCCTTCAAGGATTTTTTTTCGCTGATTCCAGGAGGTCCAGCAGGGAATGTCTTGCCAAGTCCGGCCATTGTGGCCACCTTTCGTTGCCGGGGTCGTGCTCGGCCTCGTCGTGCTCCTCACCTTCATACTGGTCGGCAACGGCATGGGCTCGTCCGGTGCCTTTGCCCGTTTCGCCACCGAGATCGGCCTGCAGGTCGCTCCCGAGGCGACCCGCGACAACGGCTACCTCGGCGGAATGGCCCAGGGCAACCCGCTGGCGTCCTGGATCGTGCTGGCCGTAGTGGGCATCTTCATCGGTGCCATTCTGGCCTCGGTTTCTTCGGGGCGCTTCCGTCTCAAGGTCGATCGTGGTTCCGGGCGCATCGGCGTGGCTCCTCGCCTGCTGCTCGCCCTCGGCGGAGGTTTGCTGGCGGGCTTCGGCTCGCGGCTGGCGGCTGGCTGCACCAGCGGTGTGGGCCTGTCGAATACCGCCATGCTTGGCGTGGCCGGTTTCGTGTTCCTGATCGCCTTCTTCGTGGTCGGAATCCTTGTGAGCCTGCTGATGCGGAGGGTTTGGTAATGGATTACGGTACTGCGGGAACCGCACTCGCCACGGGGATCCTCTTCGGATTCGTGCTCGAGCAGGCCGGCTTCGGTTCGCCCTGCAAGCTCACCGCCCAGTTCCGGCTGACGGACTGGTCGGTATTCAAGGTCATGTTCACGGCGATCATCGTCGCGGCCATCGGCATCCTGCTGCTGCAGGTCGACAACACCTTCGGCTCGCAGGGCTTCTACGTCGCCGAGATGTACCTCTGGGGCACGATCCTCGGCGGTGTGCTCATCGGGGCGGGTTTCGCCATCGGTGGCTACTGTCCGGGCACCTCCGTCGTGGGGCTGGGGAGCGGCCGGCTCGACGGGCTGGTGTTCATGCTCGGCATGGTCGTCGGCGTGTGGGCCTTTGCCGGCGTCTACGACACGAGCACGATCCAGTCCATCGTCAACGGCGCCCAGGTGTCGGCCAAGACCGTGCCGGAGCTGTTCGGCGTCTCGCCCTGGCTCATCGTCGTCGCCATGATCCTGATGCTCATCGGTGGCTTCGCGGTCGGGCGGATGCTCGAGCAGCGTAGCCACGGCGTCTACACGGCCGAGGACATTACTGAAGACCATACTCCGGGTGAGGCAGATGGCCTGGGCCGTGATCTTGCCCGCGAGGCGACCGCAGAAAGCCGTTCGAACCAGGATTGACCGGAACCCGACGGGGCGAGGCCGGGTCGAACGGTCTTGCCCCGACAATCTTCAGGAGAGCCCATTCGATGGAAACCAGAAAGATCTCTAAGCGTGCCCGCGCCCGTCGGGCACTCAAGGCATCCAT
>NZ_JAWLBP010000039.1:3888-21010 GCF_041687595.1 Guyparkeria sp.
GGGGCCGCATGATCGTCAGGGGAACCATGCTCGACCGGATCATCGCGGGCGATATGCCCGACGGCTGGGTGGATGCGGGGCTGGCGGCGCTGGACGAGTGGATCGCCATCCATGAGGCGCTGGCCAATGACGGTCAGAACGTCTTGACCGAACTGTTCCGGGATCACCAGGAAACCGGCTTCGGTTACTGGGAGCACTTTCCGGCCGACGACGCGCACGATCCTCGCAGTGGGGCGCGGTTCTACTACCACGCGCATGATCCCAGCGAGTGGTCCCGTCAGGAGCATGGGCACTTTCACCTGTTCCTCCCTTCGGAGAACGAGGCCGGGTTCTCCCATGTGGTCGCGATTTCCATGAGTCCGGAGGGCCTGCCGCAGCGGCTGTTCACCACCAATGAATGGGTAACGGGAGAGCGGCTCGCCCCGGCGGCCGAACTGTTGGACCGTCTGCCCGAGGGCTTCGAGATCAACCGGGCCCGGCCTTCTTGGCTGGTCGGTCGATGGCTGACCGCGCTGGTCGCCCTGGTGATGCCGCAGGTCGAGTCCCTGCTGCGCGCCCGTGACGAGGTGTTGACCGGATCGGAGGGTGGATGGCCGAGTTCGACCGTGGTCGACGACCGGTCGCGTCACGTGCTGAGCGAGAGCGAACTGGACATGCAGGAGGTGATTGCCGCGTGGACGGGATACGCCGCGGAGCTCGGTCAGCCCTGACGGAACGGTGTTTTTTACTCACCCGAGTGGGTGGGCTTTTCAGGCGCCAGTTTGACGCCGATCTTGATGTACGAAGAAGGAGTTGAGTCATATGAATCTGAAACGGTTTCTTGTCGTTCCCGCCGGGGCGGCCGCGCTGGTCGTCGCTCAGGGAGCCTGGGCACTGGACGTGCCCGGATCGGTCGTTGACCCCAAGTGGCTGAATGACAACCTCGACGAGGTCACTGTCCTGCAGATCGCCGGCGGCGAACGGGCCTTCAAGATGGCGCCGAAGTACGAGACGGTCGAGGGCAAGAAGGTCGTCTCCGTGGTGGCCGGTCATGTGCCCGGTGCCCAGTTCGTCGACTGGGGTGCTGTCCGCGTCGATCGCGACATGGACGGCAAGAAGGTCGGCAAGATGCTGCCGACCAAGGACGACTTCGAGAAGTTCGTCCGTGCGCTCGGCGTCGATGAGGGTGATGCCGTGGTCATCGTGCCGGCCGGCCTGACCGACTCGGACTTCACCAAGGCGGCCCGCCTGTACTGGCAGATGAAGTACTACGGCCACGACAATATGGCGCTGCTCGACGGCGGTCTGGCCAACTGGCTGGCCTCGGGCTTCGATGCCGAGACAGGCAAGCCCAAGTCGGTGGAAGGCGACTGGTCCGCTACCGACGAGCGCGAGGAGATCATGGCCACCTACGCCGAGGTACGCGAGGCCGCCGACAACCAGGGCGACGTCCAGCTGGTCGATGCCCGTCCGCATAACCAGTACATGGGCGTGTTCAGCAAGTCCAAGGAAGTGCCGGGCCACCTGCCGGGCGCCAGCAACGTTCCGCCGGAACTGCTCGTGCGTGCCGATGGCGCCGCCGCCAACTTCCTGCCGGCCTCCAGCTACGAGTCGATCATGGAGTTCAAGGGCATCGACGCTGACGCGCCGATGATCACCTACTGCAACTCGGGCAACCTCGCCGCCGGCCTGTGGTTTGTCGCCAGCGAGATCGTCGGCAACGACAGCGTCAAGCTGTACGACGGCTCGATGAAGGAGTACGGCATGTACGCCGGTGAAGGGGCCAAGTCGGTCAATCCCGCCAAGGTGTACTGATCCCGACCGGGCCGAGCGACGCGGCCCAATCGGACGAATGCAGACCCCGCCCGCGTGGCGGGGTTTTTCATGTCCGGTGGAATGTGCCGCCGGGAGATTTGCGCCCGGCAAGCGGGCCGGTCAGCGTATACACTCAAGGCAGGTCCAAGAGAGTCAGCCAAGGAGGTTCGACCGATGAATACCTGGGTACTGGTAGCCGATGCGGCCCGAGCTCGGTTCTTGATCGCCCGAGACAATCCCGATGCCTATCTCGGGAGCCAGGCGTTTCCTTCCAGCCAGCCCGCCCCGAGAGGCGAGCTCGAGGAGATGGAGACGCTCTCGAACTCGGCCGCGAGGCTGTCGGACCAGGATCTGGAGACCGATCGCCCCGGCGCCACGACGGATCGCAAGGGCGACGCGATGCATGCCTACGAGCCCCCGAACAGCGTCCGGGATATCGAGGCGCGGCGGTTTGCCCGCGAGATCGTGAAGCGACTCGGCAGCCTGCGCGACGAGCGCAAGCTGGATCGTTTCTATCTGCTGTCCGCCCCCGACTTCCTGGGTGTTCTGCGCGACGAGATGGACAAGGGGCTCAGGGAGATCGTGGTGGCGGAAAAGGCGCGGGACGTGTCCATGCAGACGCCGCGGGAGATCCGGTCCTCGCTGCCGCAACGGCTCTGAAGCCGCGTTTCCCAGTCAAGCCAACGTCAACAGGGAGATCAGGATGTTCCTGAAACGCAAAGACAACGATGACATGATCGAGATCCTGGACGCCGAGTCGCTGGCCGACCCGGCGCAGCCGACCGTGGTGGGTCGCCAGCATGCCGGCGAGGAAATGCAGGACGAGGAAGACTTCGAGAAGGCGGACCTGGAGTTTCCTTCCGGTGAGCCTCTGCCGCTCTGCTGGCTGGACCTGCACTGGCGGGAAGACTGAGCTTCTGCCGTCGCGCGATCAAGGGCCGTCCCCGAGGTGACGGCCCTTTTCGTTGGTTGAAGCCGGCCGGTTCTGGGTGGCGACGTCCGTCGGTCGGGGCGCGTCAGGGAATGGCCCAGAGCGTGAGCGACAGCAGCAGGCTCGCGATCGCCGCGCCTATCAGCGGGAGCATCATGATGCCGGCCAGTGCCTGACGGCGCGCCATCTTCCAGGCAGTCCAGACCAGCGCTCCCAGCCAGACCACGGCCACTAGCAGGGCGAGCGGGGAGAGGCCCGCGCCGAGCAGCAGGACGACGGCCAAGGGCAGGGCGAGGATCAGCACCAGCATGCCGGTCTCGCTGCCAGGTCTGGGGGTCGTGATGGCGGCGGCATAAGCGAACGCCGCCCAGGCGAGCAGGAAGGTAAAGCCCATGGCGCCGGTCACGGGAGAGGCGGGCAGGGTGCGAGCTCCGGCGGTGCCGGAGGGATGGATGTCGATTCCCAGCCACAGTAGCAGGACCGCCACGATGAGGCTGACAGTCATCCAGAGGGTCAGGGCGCGGCGATCAACGTTCGGTTCCGGCATGGTTATCGACTCCTCGAGTTGGAAAGGGTCATTTGCGAAAGTCTCTGGCCGGGAGGCTCTGGCACGACCATAGCACTTCGGCGGCCAGGGAGTCCCGGGTTTGCGCAGAGGGTGTCGCGCTTGTCTACACTCTCTGCCAGAGTGGCAGGGTCTGCCGCACAAAGCCCCGACGACCGGGGCGGCCGGACGAGGAGTTACGCATCGTGCATGTTCTGATCACGGGAGGAGCGGGGTTCATCGGATCACACCTCGTGGACCATCATCTGCGCAAGGGCGACCGGGTGCATGTGGTCGACAACCTGAGCACCGGTTCGCTCGACAACATCTCGCAACACCTCACCCATCCGGAATTCCGTTTCACGGAGGACGACATCGTCACCTGGCCGGATCTCAACGAGGTGGTCAGCTGGGCCGACCGGATCTATCACATGGCCGCCGTGGTAGGCGTGTTCCGGGTGCTGGAGAGGCCAATCGACGTGATGGCCACCAACATCGCCGGTTGCGAGCGCCTGCTGCGCGCCGTCCACCGCTGCGGCTGGAAGCCCGAGGTGCTGATCGCCTCGAGCTCGGAGGTCTACGGGCCACGCACCGACGAGCGCCTGCGCGAGGACATGGACCTCATCATCCAGCCCGAGGCACCGCCGCGCTGGAACTACGCGATCAGCAAGCTGGCCGACGAGGCCTTCGCGCTGTCCTATGCCCGCGTGCATGACATCCCCGTCACGGTGGTGCGCCTGTTCAACACGGTGGGCCCCAGGCAGACAGGGCGCTACGGCATGGTGGTGCCCCGTTTCGTGCGTCAGTCCCTGGCCGGGGATGTTCTGACCGTCTTCGGTGACGGCAAACAGAGCCGTGCCTTCACCGACGTGCGCGACACGGTGGTCATGCTCGACGAGGTGGCGGCCAAGGCCAATGCCAGGGGATTGATCGTGAACGTCGGCCGGGAGGGGGAAACCAGCATCGAGTCGCTCGCCCATCGGGTGATCGAACGGACGGGATCGGACTCGGAGGTCGAGTATGTGCCCTACGAGATCGCCTATGGTCAGGAATACGTCGACATCCCTCATCGCTGCCCGGATCTCACGCGGCTGCACTCGCTGACCGAATTTCGACCGAAATGGACACTGGATGCCACCCTGGACGACCTGATCGCCCGGGCGCGGCGAACGCATGGAGCCTCCTGAGGAGGGAGAATGGCAACCACCCCCTATTTCGTACTGAGTCCCAGTGCGGTACTGAGCATCATCGGGCTGCTCCGAGGCCCCGACAAGACCGATCCCACACCACCGAAAGACTGGCACGATGCCGTGGTCGACGTGGTGATCCCCTCGCTCAATGAGCAGGCGAACATCGTGCTGGCACTCGAGTCCGTGCGCCGGCAGACGATGCAGCCTCGCAACGTGATCCTGGTCGACGACGGCAGCAACGACCGCACCGTGGAATACGCGCGTGCGTTTGCCGATCAGTACGACATGCCGCTCACGGTGATCAACCGAGCGCATTCGATCGGCAAGACCCCGACCATCAAGCGCCAGTCGCGTGAATACGATGCCGATGTCGAGTTCATCCTCGATGCCGACACTTTCCTCGATGCTGACAACTACATCGCGCGGACGGTCGAGGAGCTCTACAAGGGGGCCGGGATCGCCAGTGCCTGCGGCGTGATCCTTCCCACCCGCGAGAAGGACCGGCGTCGCCGCATCCAGGACACGGAGATCCGCCGATTCCTGGAATCGCACGACGACATCGACTTGCACCAGCCGCAGGGTGGTTGGTGGTATCGCCTCAACCGCAACCTCACGGCGTTGTACCGTCTGCAGCTTTACACCTTCCTGCAGCGATTCGTCTATGTGGGACAGATGTCGTTCTTCGGCACCATCACCAACCCGGTCGGTTGTGCGGTGGCCTATCGTCGCAAGTACATCAAGGATCTTTTCGACAAGTACGAGCCGGTACTCGGTGATGACCTGACCAATTCCGAGGATATCTTCATCGGGTTCGCCCTGATGAACGAGGGATACCGGAACGTGCAGCTACAAGATGTCAGCGCCCACTCCCTCGAGCCGGAGATGCGCAAGCTCCACCGCCAGATCTACCTGTGGTCATCGTCGTTCCTGCAGAGTTGCTACTACTTCGACAACCTCATGAGGAGCCCCTTCAAGGCGCTGCGACGGGCCAGGCACCGACATCGCGAGAAGCACGACCCGGCGATCAAGGAGCAAGTCCAGCGTCGCAAGATCAGGGAGGCCTATCGACAGCCCTTCGGCGAGACGCACACCCGCGAACTCGGGCGCCCGGCCGGCTGGGTGCCGTTCATGGCCGCGGCAGAGAAGATCTTCTTTCCCACCGCTTTGCTGATCATGATCATCCTGCGGTTGTGGGAGCCTTTGGTGGTCACCCTGATCGCCGAGACCACCGTGTCCGTGAGCATTCTGACGGGCATCTCCAAGGGGCGTCGCGTCAAGGCGTTCTTCCAGGGGATCGCGATGACACCGGTGCGCTATGCGAGCCTGCTGTTCGACCTGGTCACCATTGGACGGTTTTCAACGGACCTCTGGATTACGGGGAATCGGAAATGGCGCAAGTAACCTTTAACGCGGCAAGAGGGGCCGGGGCCGCCCTGGCCCTCTGCGCGACCATGATGGTCGTGACCCCGGCCTACGCCCAGTCCGTGCCGCCGGCCGCCATAGAGGCGGAGATGAACGAGGACTGGTCGACGGCGGCCGCCATCTACCGCGAGGCATTGCAGGCCGACCCCTCACGCGTGGATCTCCACCGGAGGTTGTCCGACGTGCTGGCGCGTGACGGCCAGCCCGTGGCCGCCGCAGAGGCGCTGGACCGGGCGGCCGCAGAGGAGCCGGAGGATGTCGATCTCCGCCTGCAGGCCTCGGCTGCCTGGGCCCAGGCCGATCGCCCGGTCCGGGCCCTGGCCCAGTGCGAGGCGGCCGCTGAGCTGGAGCCCGGGAACCTGTCCATCCTGCGCACCTGCTCCAAGCAGGCCAACTGGGCGGGAGATGTCGACGCCGTGGTGGAGCACCGGGGCGCCATTCATGGGATCACCGGCGCCGACGAGGACCTCAAGGCCTATGCGCGGGCCTTGGGCGGGGCTGGCGAACTGGACGAATCGGTGCGCCTGTATCAGGACTATTTGGAGCGCCATCCGGAGGATCCGGAGGCCCTGCTCGACTACGCGACGATCGAGACCTGGCGGGGCGACTATGCACGGGGGCACGAGGTGCTGCGGCGTTATGCCGACGTCCATGGCGAGGATGCCGGTTGGGCGGCCCGAATGGCCCGTCTGCTTGCCTGGGCCCATCGTCCGACGACCGCACGTCCGCTGAACGACGAGCTGCTGGCCTCCGACCCGGACAACTACGAGCACCTCTACACCCGCATGCTGATCCTGCGCGGGGAGAAGCGTCACAGTGAGGCGATCGAGGCCCTGGAGCCGCTCGAGCGGTTGCGTCCGGATTCCAAGGACACCCGTGACGCGGTGCGCAGCACGCATGCGTTCCTGCGCTCGAATGTCGGGATCGAGGCCGGGTGGCGTGATGACGCCGACGACATCAGCATGAGGCGATTCGCGGTCAAGGGGCGCTGGTCACTGACCCCGGAGACCTATCTCTACGGTCGGCTGGAACATCGCGATATCAGGGCCGAGTCGGGCAGCCCCTATGTCGGTGTCGAGGGCGATACCAGCGTGGACATCGAGCAGGGAATCGTCGGGGCTCGCCATCGCATCAGCCCGGCAGTGGAGGTCGGTGGCCATGTCGGTGCAGCCAGCATTTCCGGGGGTGGCGGTGATCGCGGACTGTACGGTCTCTATGCCGACCTTCGACCGCTCGACAATCTCTGGGTGGATCTGTCGGCGACCCGAAGCATCTGGGACATCTCGCCGAAGTCCGCTTCACTCGGTATCGCGTTGCGGGATCATCGCGCACGCATCCACTGGCAGCCCACCCTGCGTCACTTCCTCAACGCCGAGGTGGCCCACGGCCGCCTTAGCGACGGAAATCGTCGCGACGAGCTCTACCTGAATCCCTACCGGGCCATGTTGCGCTCCCAGCATCTCAATCTCGACCTGGGTGTCTCGGCGCACTGGCAGCGCTTCGACGAAACGCTGGACAACGGTTACTACGACCCGGAGAACTACCGTCGTTTCGCGTTCACTGCCGTCGGCTACTGGAAGTTCTCGGATGATGACGGATTGAGTCTGTCGGTCAGTCCCGGCTGGCATACCGACGAGACCATTTCGGGCTACGAGTTCGGCACGGACGTCTCCGTGGAGCTGATCAACGGCATCTACCGCGACTGGTACAGCCGCCTGGGCGCTTCCTACAGCGATCGGTCGCAGGTTTCGGGACGTTACGATGCCTACGCCATCAACTGGGAGCTTGTGCGCCGCTTCTGACGGGTGGGCTATCCGGTCAGGCCCGCGAGCTGATCTGACAAAGGTGCGTCCGGTCCGCAGGGTCGCGTCGCCTGCAAGGCACCGGCAGGCGAGGCTTTCCCGCCTTTCGCCCGAGCGGTCTCCCGACATCGAAGACCAGAGGCAACGGTCCGAGCCTTTGCCGTCGGCCTTCTAGTGCCCACCGCGGTGTCGCCCCTGGCGACTTCCCTCGCCTTGACCGACAGGTTCCTCGAGTCGTTTGATTTCAGGGAAGACGTGGACAAGGAGTCGATCGACCTGTCCGGGGCGCATTCCTGGGATATCACCGCAGTGCATGCGCGCGACAAGGTGGTGGTCGACTGCCGCCGGCAAGTTATCGAGGTGATTTCGATCTATCTCGAGGAACAGTACATCGATCTCCTCGCTCTGGGCGCCTACGGCCACGGCCGCAACCCGATCCGTAAGCTGGTGCCGGGCGGTATCTCACCACCAAGATGATCATGAAGGTCGACGTGCCGCTACTGGTGGTGCGCTGATCACCGTAGCGACGGGAGGCACGGTTCGATGATTGTCAGGCCGCGCGAGAACGTGGCCTTCCTCGTTAGTGGTGTGCGGCACCAGTCTCTCGACCAGTCGACAGCCGGGCACCCGCCGAGGGCAGGGGATGTCCCAGCCTGGGGACGGCGAAACGGACACGAAAAAGGCCGCGCTCGAGCGCGGCCTTGCCATGTCTGCGATGACGCCGTCCGGCGTGACCGGTCAATCCACCGAGTAGTAGTCCGCCAGGGCGGCAATCTCCTCGTCGGTGAGCGGGTCGGCGAACTGCGACATGCCCTTGGCTACGTCGTTGTGACGATGACCGTCCTTGAACAGTTCCATCGTGCGCACGAAGTAGTCGACCGGCTGGCCCCGCAGGGACGGTGACTCGTTGATGCCGCCGGAGCCGTTACTGCCGTGGCAGGCGGCGCAAGGCGTGATCAAGCGGCTGGGGTCACCGACGCTCACCAGGTCGTGGGCCGGATGCGATTTCTCCGGCTTGGCCCTGTCGGGCAGCCCCTGCTGCTCGTAGAACGCGGCCAGGTCGGCCATGTCCTGTTCGCTCAGGTCCTCGCTCACCACGCTCATGAGGTGGGCACGATTGTCTTCGCGGCGCCGATGATCGGCGTAGTCGAGCATCTGCTTGTAGGTGTACTCGGCCCGCTGGCCGGCCAGCCGGGGCCAGTTGCCGGTCACCGATTCACCGTGTTCACCGTGACAGGAGGCGCAGAAGGCATCGTCGTGAAGTTCCTCGCCCCGGGAGGGGTCCCCTTGGGGCATGGCCGCCATCGTTGTGTGCCATTCGCCCGGTGTCCACTGGACGACGTCGCCCTTCTCCGCCGTGGCTGCCAGGGAGACCCCGGGCAGCGCCAGGCCGATCGCGGCCCCGGCGGCGAGCAGCGGACCGACGACTCGACGTGTCTGTTTCGGTTTCATCTGGATGTTCCTCCTTACGCGTATGCGGTCCACAGGCCGAAGCCGAAGTACTGGGCTACCCAGAGCACCAGCAGCACGATGCTCACGGTTCCCATGCGGTTGACGGCACGCGAGGGCGTATAGGTGCCCTGCGTCTGGCCGGCCTGCCATGCGACGGTCAGCAGGTAGGCCACGACGCTGCCGCCCAGCACCCCGAAGGTGATGAAGAACAGGCCAGTGGAGTACCAGTCCATCACGATCTTGTAGTCGAGCGGGTTGTAGCCGTGGACGCCGAACAGGGTGACCCAGCGGATTGCCTCGCGCATGGCGGCGACGACGATCATGGCCACGGTGGCGACGAGGATCGGGGTGTAGCCCCACAGACCCTGGTCGAGACGCCGGCCGAGCACCAGCGGGTAGGCGGCGGCGATGATCAGCGCAACGGCGGCGGCGATCGGCCAGGGGCCGGTGGCAAAGTCGCTGATGTCCCCCGGCAGACCACGCATCCAGATGACCAGCAGGACCAGCGAGATGGCCGTGCCGATGGCACCCAGGCGGGTTCCCAGCCGCTTGATGAAGTCGAGGTAGTCCTGGTCTTCCTCACCGGCGCCCTGGAGGTAGCGGCGGTAGCCGAACAGCCAGATGCCGATGACCGGCAGCGACAGCGCGATGAAGAAGGCGAAGCGCCACGGGTTATAGGCGTGGATGGAGCGGCCCGAGGCATCGATGACGCCGTTGGGTGCGTACCATTCCAGCCACTTGTCCGGCTCGAGCATCTGTACGGACAGGGCGTGCATGATGAAGCCGACCACCAGGAACAGCAGGATCGCCACGATCATCGACCCCGGGCAGCGGGTCTTCTTCGTCCGAAGCTCGTAGTTCATCGCGTAGAAGATGAACAGGGCGAGGGTCGCCACGATCAGGATGAAGATGAACCCGATGACCCACCAGGCGGAGAGCACGTTCGAGGTGTACCAGAACGGGTCGTAGATGACCTGGACGAACAGCAGCGGTGCGACCCCGACCACGATGGCGACCGAGATGGCGACCTTGGCCGTGTTGACCATGGCGGAGGCCAGCCGTCGCCAGTGGTCATCCCCGGAGAAGGCCCCGCGGATGGCCAGGAACGACGACCCGAGCAGGACGTGCACGGCGGCGATGTGCAGCGCCCAGGTGGCCACGCCCAGGATCAGGAAGATCACCGGGTGGGCCGGGATGCCCAGCGGGTCACGCAGGGCGTAGAGCATGGCGGTATCCATTACTTGTCCTCCTCTTCGGAACGGGTTTCGAGGAGCGCCGTCTTGTCACCGGCCTCGTAGCGGGCGACGGCCTCGGGATCGGTCAGGCTGGCGATGAACACGGCCAGTGCCTCGGCCTCGTCATCCTTCAGCGGGATGCGCGGCATGTACATCGTGTTGCCCGTGGAGAGCGCGCCCACCAGATAGGTCTTGATCCCTTCGATGTCGGCCTTCTCCGGGAAGTAGTTCTTCAGCGGACGAATGCCGGTGTCGGAGAGCGAGTGGCAGTTGCTGCAGGCGGTGATCGCCAGCGTGCGCCCCACCTCGGCGGCGTTGTCACGGCGGATCTCCCGCTGCTCTTCCGGCCAGAAGATGTGGGCGTGCTTGAACCCGACCTTCTCCAGCGTCGGCATTTCGGACTTCACGCCCATCCCCGGCACGTCGTGACCGATGACCTGGTTGGAGTAGATGTACTGGCCGGCGATGTACGGCTTGCGCACCGACTCGCGAATGGTCTCGCCGGGCCACAGACCGAGCACCAGGATCGCCACGGTGGCGATGCCGGCGACGGTTGCCGTGACGATCTTCGGCCGGATGAGTGTCGCGGCGAAGTAGGCGAGCATGGCGCCCAGCACGATCAGGATCGACGGGGTGAAGTAATCCGGCATGCGGTTCTCGGCCACCAGGTGCGCGATCTCCGGCAGCGTGCTCATGTACCACGGGTACAGCGAGATGCCGATGATCGCGGACAGCCCGCCGACGATCGCCAGGCGACGCAGCAGCCATTTCTTGAAGGCCTCGTCCTTCAGCCCCGCGGCGACGATGCCCCCGACCGCGGCGGTGATGGTGAACATGAACGCCGTGCGGATCATCAGCTGTGCGAAGGTGTTGTCACCGTAGAAGCCCAGCAGGTAGCCGCCTTCGGTGAACCACTCCTCGCGGCCCGGCATCATCATGAACGAAAGGATGCCGACGATGGCCAGCATGGTGGCGTAGGAGGTGACGGCGAAGATCGCGGCGAGCTTCATGTACGTGTGCCGTTCGAGCTTGCCGGCCAGGTACACGAGCATGTAGACGCCGATCACCTCGATGACGAAGAACACCCACTCGGTCGCCCATTTCCACACGAAGTTGTGGATCAGTGCCGAGATGCCGCGTGGGCTGCCCACGGTGGTCGAGTACCAGATCCCCGGCCCGGTGATGGAGCCGAGGATGTAGGAGAAGACCAGCAGGAACAGACCGTACTTGCGGATGAAGTCGATCAGTTCCGGACGGTTGTCACGTGCACCGATCCAAGCGAGCACGCCGAAGAGGATGGCTGCGCCTACCGCCGTGTGCGAGAAGAGCACGTGGATGGTCGCGATAATCCCGATTACCCAGCCACTGCCGATGCCCGGCTCATACCAGGTCGGGTAAAGTCCGATCAGATCCATGTCGGGATCCTCCTGTCAGAACGCATCAGGCCGGTCCGCGAAGGGAGCCGGCCGTGAAAGGGGTTGAAGGTCATGAGAAGCAGTCTTCCGTGAAGGCTGTCATCCAGTTGTGCTGGTAGAGCGCGGCCAGCTTTTTCTGCACCTTTGTGGCCTCGAAGGGCAGGTAGCGCTGCTCGTCGACCCGCTCGATCCGTCCGTCCTTAAGCCGGAACACGTCGGCGACGAACATGCCGCTGTCGGTATTGCCGGCCAGGGCGTAGCAGGTGTTCTGGAACATCGGCTCGACCGGTTCGTTGCCCGCCAGCAGCGCCTTGAGCTGGATCGCAAGGACCTTGGCCTGGCTGTTGGCCGCGTACCCCGACTTGGGCATGGCCCCGGCAATGCAGGAATCCCCGATCACGTGGACGTTCGGGTGACGGGTCGACTCGAAGGTCTTCTGGTCGACCGGGCACCAGCCGGATCCGTCCGTCAGGTCCTGGTCGATGGCGATCTGCGCGGCCTTCAGCGGCGGGATGATGTTGATCATGTCCGCTTCGAAGACGCCGGCCTCGGCCTCGACCGTCATGTTCTCGGCGTCGACCTTCAGGATCTGGCCGCCCATCTCGCCCATGATCCACTCGATCGGACCCGGGTTGTCGTGTGTCTGGAGCTGGGCCAGTTCCTCTTCCGTGTACTTCGATCGCGCCGGCTCCGGGATATTGAAGCGGTAGAGCTCGTTCCAGGCATGGAGCATGCTGTAGTCGGTGGTGAAGCCGTTCTTCGGATCGAGGATGATCACGCGCGGCGAACTGTCCCCCCGGTCCAGCAGCCACTGGGCGATCAGGCCCGCGCGCTCGTAGGGCCCGGGCGGGCAGCGATAGGGGCCCGGCGGCGGTCCGACGATGACGGTCCCGTTCTCCGGGACTGCTGCAAGCTGAGCCTTGAGTTCAAGCAGCTGGTCGCCGGCGTCCCAGGCATGCGGAAGCTTCTTCTCGGCCAGTTCCTCGGTCAGGCCCTCGATCGCGTCGAAGTCGAAGGAGATGCCCGGCGACATCACCAGCCGGTCGTAACCGACCTGCTTGCCCCCGGCGGTGACCACGCGCTTGTTGTCGTAGTCGATCTCGGTGACGGCGTCGTGGACGAACTTCACGCCGTGGCGGTTCTTCAGCGCGTCGTAGGAAATCGTGATGTCGTCCATCGTGACCTGACCGGTGATGACCTCGCTCGAGCCGTAGGGGCGCTGGTACTCCCGCTTCGGCTCGACGATGGTCACATCGATTTCCGGCGCGTACAGCTTGATGTACTTGGCGGTCGTGGCCCCGCCGACACCGCCTCCGACGATGACGACCCGGGCCTGGCTCGCCGCGCGCGCCAAGGGCGTGCCGAGCAACCCGGCACCGGCCGTGCCCGCGCCGGCGAACTTGAGAAAGTTGCGACGACTGATCGTGCTCATGAATCATTCTCCCCGTCTTGCTTGTCCGACTCGGCCCGTTCTTTCGGCAGGCTCGAGAAGTAGTCGGCCATCGCCCGGATCTCCTCGTCGGTGAAGGCGCGTGCCAGTGGCCCCATGAGGGTCGACGGGCGCGAACCGTCGGCGAACGATTCCATGGCTTCGATGAACTGTTCGCGCGGCATGCCCGCCAGCGGGACATAGGCCGAGTCCTGAATGTACCCCTCGGTGCCGTGGCAGCCGGCGCAGGTCTGCGCGGCCATGAGTGCCTGGGGGTCGGCATCGCGGCTGGTCTCGGCGTGAGCGGTTGCCAGCCAGAGGCTGCCTCCCAGTGCCGCGGCCCATCCGATCACCTGGTGTCTGATCATGATGTGTACCTCTTCCTCGCTCCTCGCCCGCTGCTCCATGACGTCTCTGCGGTGGCGTTCCTTCATCACAGTCGGGCATGATTGATTGCAGATTCATTTTACTTAACCGTACGCCAAATATACACCATCAAAAATGTTTATGAATAGGGCGTGACAGGAATATTCGCTCCTCGAGGGGGGGGCCTGCCGTGAGGCTTGGATGGGACGGGGAGCAAGAAGGCGCGGAATATGCCCTGAAAAAAAGTCAACATGCAGGCAAATCCATTTAACATGTCGGCATATGCCTTCCTGGATGTTCGGGTGGCGGCATCGTGATGCCGTTTGCCTGCCTGGCGCATTCGTCGATGAATGCCGGCGTGGGTCAGCTACAACTATTAGTGCATGAAGGATCGTTCCGCAGAAGAGCGATTTCGCCCGGCCTGCGCCAGATCACGCAGCCGGATGCACGCGAAGGGAGGTCAGCGTGGCAGCAGGGTCTCGAGCTGCGTGTCCGCGCTGTCCATGTCGATGGCCAGGAGTCGTCCGGAAAAGCCGGGCGCGATCTTGGGAAGCCAGTGGTGGAGGGCAGCCAGATTGTCGGGCGCATCGGCATCGGGCGGGGCGTGACGGTTGAGCACCACGGCATCGGTGCGGATGCCCCGGCGGTCGAGGGCCTCGATGGCGGCAAGGGTGGTGCTGAGGGTGCCGAGCCGGTCTTCGCAGACGAGGATGACCGGCAGGCCGGTTGCAAGCGCCAGTTCGACATTGAGGGCGTCGTCGGCGAGGGGAGAGTAGAGTCCGCCGGCGCCCTCGATTAGCCAGTAGTCGTCCGCTGCGCCCGGGCGGAGATCGAGGGCGGGGAGGAGGTCGCCGGTGAAGGAGAGCGAGCGCCCCTCCCGTTGGGCGGCCTCGGGCGGTGCCAGCGCGGCGAGAAACCGCAAGGGGCAGACGACCTGCGGTGGCTCGTGTCCACCGGCAGCTTGGCGCAGCTGATCGGCATCGGCCGCGAGGCGGCTGACACCCTGTTCGGTCGTCACTTCCTCGCAGCCGCTTTCCGCCGGCTTGCGCGCCCGGACGACGAGGCCCCGGCGTGTCAACAGCCGGGCCAGGCGTGTGCCGACGAAGGTCTTGCCGACGCCGGTGTCGGTGGCCAGGATCACCCAGCCGCGTCGCGCGCTAGAGCCCCTGTCGTTCATGCCGGGTCGGGCAGTTCCCGGCCGGTCAGCCGGCGGTAGGCGGTCAGGTAGCGTTCGCGCGTCTGTTCGACGATCTCGTCAGGGATCGCCGGACCGGGCGCCGTCTTGTCCCAGTCGAGCGTCTCCAGCCAGTCGCGGATGAACTGCTTGTCGAAGGAGGGCGGGCTGATGCCCGGACGGTACTGGTCGGCCGGCCAGAAGCGGGAGGAGTCCGGCGTGAGCGCCTCGTCGATCAGGTGCAGCGTACCGTTCCCGTCCAGGCCGAACTCGAACTTGGTGTCGGCGATGATGATGCCGCGTTCGGCGGCGTAGTCGGACGCCATCCGGTAGAGCGCCATGGCCGTGTCACGCACCTGCGCGGCCATTTCGGGGCCGATCAGTCGCTCGGTCTCGGCGAAGTCGATGTTCTCGTCGTGGTCACCGACATCTGCCTTGGTGGCCGGGGTGTAGATGGGTTCGGGCAGGCGATCGGCCAGTTGCAGGCCCTCGGGCAGGGCGATGCCGCAGACGGCGCCGGTTGCCTGGTAGTCCTTGTAGCCCGAGCCGATCAGGTACCCGCGCACCACCGCCTCGATCGGCAGGGCCTGCAGATTGCGCACGATCACGCTGCGGCCCTCGAGCGGGGCGCGCCGGACCGGGTCGGGGACGATCGCCGCCAGGTCCTGGTCGTCACAGAGGTGGTTGGGGACCAGTGCGCGGCTTTTCTCGAACCAGAAGCGTGATATCTCGGTGAGCACCCGTCCCTTGTCCGGGATGGGGGTGGGCAGGATCACGTCGAAGGCCGAGACGCGGTCGGTGGTGACGATCAGCATCCGCTCGTCGTCGATGCGATACAGGTCGCGCACCTTGCCACGATGGATCAGTTCCAGGTTGTCGATCTGCGTTTCGAAGACGGCAAGGGACGAGTGTGTCATGAGGGTTCAACTGTTAGCATACTAAGAATTGGGCCCGCCTCGGGCGGCAAACGACTATTGTACGAGAGCGCGGGGTCCGAGGCGAAGCCCGGGCCCTGAGAACGAGCAGGAGAGAGTGATGCGGACGAGAGCGCTGTTCGGTGGATGCCGCTGGCTGGTGGGGTTGCTTGTCCTGTCGACGCTGACGGGGCGGGCAGCGGCAGATTTCAGCGTGGCGGTGGCCGAGAGCGGCGACATGCTCGACGTGCGGGTGATCGAGTCCACCGAGAGTCGCTCGGACGGTCCGCTCGTCTTGTGGGTCGTCAACCAGTACGGCGAGACGCCCGGTCCCGAAAGCGTGGCGCACGAACTGGCCCGGCAGGGAGCGACCGTCTGGATGGTCGACGTGATGGAGTCGCTGTTCCTGCCGCGGTCGGATGTCTCGGTGCGCAACGTCGGCGGGGCACCCGTGGGTTCGCTGATCGCCCGGGCCGTCGAGGAGGAGCGCCCGACCGTGGTGGTCGGGGCCGACCGGATGGCCATCCCCCTGCTGCGAGGCATGCGCTGGTGGCAGCAGCGTACCCACGACACCTCGCCACTCGCCGGGGCCGTGCTGATCTTTCCCAGCCTCTACCGCGGGGCGCCGGTGGCTGGCGAGGAGCCCGAGCTGTTCTCGATCGTCGATGCCACCAACCTGCCGGTGATGCTGCTGCAACCGGAGCAGGGGGTCTATCGCCACCGCCTGCTCGACCTGCGCGAGCACTTTCTCCAGGCGGGCAGCGACGTCTACGTTCGCGTCGTTCCCGGCGTGCGCGACTACTACCACATGCACCTGGACGATGCGCAGACCGAGTCGCTCGACCGGCTGGAGCAGGTCATGGACGACCCCGACGAGGCGCGGGCAGTGAGAGACCTGCCCGGCGATATCCTCCGGTCGATTCCGTTGCTAGCGGCCGCGCACCATCCTGATGAAGTGCGCCCGCTCGACCCCGAGCGAACCACCCCTATCGACCGCCAGACGGGGCTTCAGCCGGTCGAGCCGCAGCAGGCGCCGGGGTTCGAGTTGACGGACCTCGAGGGGAACACCCAGCGCCTCGAGGACGACTTCGACGGCGTGCAGATCGTCAACTTCTGGGCCACCTGGTGTCCGGCCTGCGTCGAGGAGATTCCCTCCATGGAGCGCCTGGCAAGCCGCTATCCCGACAAGGTGAAGATCTACGCGATCGCCTTCAAGCAGTCGCCCGAGCACCTGCGCGAATTCATGCAGGACTTCGACGTCTCCTTCCCGGTGCCGGTCGATCCGGACGGCGAGGTGGCGGCTCGCTACGACGCCTTCGCCTTCCCCACCTCCTTCCTGGTCGCGGCCGATGGACGCATCCACTACTCGGTGAACGCCGGCATCATCTGGGATACCGAGGAGGTCGACGCGATCGTGCGGGAACTGCTGGAGATCGAGCCGGAATAGGCTGGAG
>NZ_JAWLBP010000040.1:0-21000 GCF_041687595.1 Guyparkeria sp.
CTTGGTATCGGTCAGCGTATCGAGCAAGTTCTGCGTCATCAGGGATTCGAGCAGGCCGACCACCGCGATCGCCGCCGAGTACGGCAGGATGATCATCAGAGTCTCGAGGTTCAGCGGGATGTCCGGGAACAGGAACACCGGCAGGGTGTCGGGCATCTCGCCCATGTCACCGACGGTACGCACGTCGATGTTCATCAACCAGGCGATGACGGTGAGCACCACGATGGTGACCAGCGGCGAGGGGATCACGTTGGTGATCTTGGGCAGGCCGTAGATGATCACCAGCCCGGCCGCGGTCATGGCGTAGACGTGCCAGGTGACGTTGGTCAGCTCGGGCAGCTGCGCCATGAAGATCAGGATGGCCAGCGCGTTGACGAAGCCGGTCATCACCGAATTGGAAATAAACCGCATCAGCCGGTCGAGGCGTATGTAGCCCGCCGCGATCTGCAGCACCCCGGCGAGTATCGAGGCGGCCAGCAGGTACTCAAGCCCGTGATCCTTGACCAGGGTGATCATCAACAGCGCCGTGGCGGCCGTGGCGGCCGAGATCATGCCTGGCCGGCCACCGGTGAAGGCGATTACCACGGCGATGGCGAACGAGGCGTACAGGCCCACCTTGGGGTCGACGCCGGCGATGATCGAGAAGGCGATCGCCTCCGGGATCAGCGCCAGGGCGACGACCAACCCGGAAAGGGCATCACCGCGCATGTTGGAAAACCATTCCTGCTTGATGCGGTACCAGTTCATCGTGATTCTCTGTTCAGGATGTTGTCATGCTGCCGAGATCCCGCCCGATCGATCCACGACGATCGGCCACCAACCATGCGGCACGGGACGCGCGATGAGCGCCGACGCGCGACATCTTCACTTTCCCCGCCCGAAGGCAATTGCATTGATCGGGCGGCCCGACCGAACGGCAGGACCATCCCTCCTTATCCCGGCGGGAATGGCAGTTCGGCACGACAGACGAGGCGCGGAATGTACCAGATCAACGGGTTGCTTTCACGTGGCAGGACGCGACGATGCCTCGCCCCGGAACTGCGACAGGATACGCGGGCCCATGACAACGATCTGACGCCGGCATGGACAGCAAGCGAAACATCACCCGGCGCACACCCACGACGGGCTGCCAACGGCCTTCATCGCGCGGTCGGAGTAGCGCCTCGCGCCCGGACGGGGCGAAAGACGCCTGCTTCCCGGTCCTTCGCCAGCTCTCCCAGCGGACGCACCAGTCCGCTCATCGCGAGGAAAATGCCCGGACGCGAAGCCCCCTGAACGAACCCCAGCGCCAGCCCCAGGTTCAGGGCCGGCTCGACGGCGTCGATCTCGAAGGGGCGCATGGCACCGGTCAGCACCACCAGTCGGTCGGCCAGCCGCCCTGCGATCACCTCCGCGGTCTGTTCCATCGTGTCGGTGCCATGAATCACGATCACGGGTGCAGCGCGCCAGCGTGGGTCCGCCGCATCGATCGCCGCGACGATCGCCTCCCGGTCCGCGTCGGTCATCTCGAGGCTGTCCTTGCATACCGGCTGGACACAGACAAGGTCCAGATTTTCCCTCGCGCTGGCGACGATCATGTCCACCGCCGCATGACCGGGGACAACCTGCAAATCGCCCCTGATCGGGTCGTAACGCTTGTTGAACGTGCCGCCGGCATCCACCAGCAGCACGGGCAGGTCACTCGAGTCGCTCATGGCGGTTCGCCTCCGGTCATCCGGGCCGGTCGACTTCGCAGCGGATGCGTTTGCCGGCCAACTGAAGTAAAATGGCGGATTGATTCTAAACGACCCACCCAAATTCGGTGCACGCCGAGCAAGCCACGACTTCATGGACAACCAGCCGAAACGCTACATCGTCGAGTCAGTGACCAAGGCCGGCGCCCGCTTCCGTCCCAGCGACTGGATCGATCGCATCTCGAGCTGGGATGCGACCTTCGCACAGCATCGCCTGGTCTATTCGCAGCGGCTGCACCCCGTCATGATGAACGGACAAAAGGTGCTGGCCATCGAACCGGGCCTGAAGAAGAATAACCGGCAGATGTTCGATGCGGTGATGCAGTTCATCGAGCGGAACAACCTCAAGATGCACGTCCAGTACGCGGACGGCGAGCTCGAGGAATACGACCCGGAGAACGATCCGCTGGCAACCGCCGATACCGACTGACGTCATGACGCATAACCCTCCCCGCATCGGCTTCATCAGCCTGGGCTGCCCCAAGGCACTCGTCGACTCCGAACGCATCCTCACCCAGCTCCGCGCTGAAGGCTACGCGCTTTCGGACAGCTACGAAGATGCCGAACTGGTCATCGTGAACACCTGCGGCTTCATCGATTCTGCCGTCGAGGAATCACTCGACACGATCGGGGAGGCACTCGCCGAGAACGGCCGCGTGATCGTCACTGGCTGCCTGGGTGGCCGCGACGAGGGTGAACTGGTCCGCGAGGCCCACCCGAACGTGCTTGCCGTGACCGGTCCGCAGGCCTACCAGGAAGTCATGGACGCGGTCCACCAGCACCTGCCGCCACGCTTCGATCCGTTCATCGACGTGATGCCCGAGCCGGGCAGCCAGCAGCGGACCCAGGCCGACGACGGCATGCCGGCCCTGGACGATGCCGTCGGTGTCAAGCTCACGCCGCGCCACTACGCGTATCTCAAGATCTCCGAGGGCTGCAACCACCGCTGCAGCTTCTGCATCATCCCCGGCCTGCGCGGCGATCTGGCCAGCCGCCCGATCGGCGAGGTGATGAGCGAGGCCGAGAACCTGGTCAACGCCGGCGTGCGCGAACTGCTGGTCGTCTCCCAAGACACCAGCGCCTACGGCGTGGACACCCGCTACAGGCTCGATTTCTGGGGCGGGCGTCCACTCAAGACGCGCTTCGCCGAGTTGGCCCGCGCGCTGGGCTCGCTGGACGCCTGGGTCCGGCTGCACTACGTCTACCCCTACCCGCACGTCGACGATGCGGTCGAACTGATGGCCGAGGGCCTGGTACTGCCCTACCTGGACATCCCGTTCCAGCACGCCAGTCACCGCATCCTCAAGCTGATGAAGCGTCCGGCCTCCAGCGAGAACGTGCTCAAGCGCATTCGCCGCTGGCGCGAGATCTGCCCGGAGATCACGATCCGTTCGACCTTCATCGTCGGCTTTCCCGGCGAGACCGAAGCGGAATTCCAGGAACTGCTCGACTTTCTCGACGAGGCCCAGCTCGACCGCGTCGGCGCCTTCGCCTACTCGCCGGTCGAGGGCGCGACGGCCAACGAGCTGCCCGACCCGGTCCCGGAAGACGTCAAGCAGGAGCGTCTCGCCCGCTTCATGGAGAAGCAGGCAGCGATCAGCGCGGCCAAGCTGGCAAAAAAGGTGGGGCAGCGCATGCCGGTGCTGGTCGACGACGTCGACGAGTCCGGGGCGGTCGCGCGCAGCATGGCCGATGCCCCGGAAATCGACGGCGTGGTCTACCTGCCGGAGGTCACCGACGTCGTGCCGGGCGATTTCGTCGAGGTCGAGATCGTCGACTCCGACGAACACGACCTGTGGGGCCTACCGGTTCCCTGATGCCACGGACGGACGAGCCGCCACTGCGTGCGATCGTCTCGTTTCACCGTGACGAGGAGCGCCACTGGTTCGCCCGGCTCGAATGCGGCCACCATCAGCATACCCGCCACGACCCGCCCTGGGTCGAGCGCCCGTGGGTGAAAAGCGAAGCGGGACGACGGCGGATGATCGGCCACCGGCTGGCCTGCAAGAAATGCCTCGAAGGCGCCCCGCCCGACCCGGCACCGGATTTCGATCCATCAAGACATGAAGGAGGCGCGGAATGAGCAGCGACGAGCAACGTCCGTTCAAGCCCCTGAACATCGCCGTACTGACCGTATCGGACAGTCGCACACTCGCAGAGGACCGCTCCGGCGATCGGCTGGTCGAACGCCTCGAGGGTGCCGGACACAGGCTATACGACCGTCAAATCCTGCCCGACGACATCTACCGGATCCGGGCGGCCGTCTCGCAGTGGATCGCCGCGGCAGACTGCGACGTGGTGATTACCACCGGCGGCACCGGGCTGACCGGTCGCGACGGCACACCTGAAGCGGTATCGGTGCTGTTCGACAAGACAATCGACGGCTTCGGCGAGATGTTCCGCGCGATCTCCTTCCAGAACATAGGCAGCTCCACCCTGCAGTCGCGTGCCACCGCGGGGGTGGCCAATCGCACTTACCTGTTCGTCCTGCCCGGCTCGACCGGCGCCTGCACGGACGCTTGGGACAACCTCATCGAGAGCCAGCTCGATTACCGCAAGCGCCCCTGCAATCTCGTCGAGCTGATGCCGCGCCTCAACGAACGCTGATCCGGCACCTCGAACAACCCACCGTGACGCCACAATCGCGCGGCGCGCGCCTCTTCGGGGCCGCCGGATTCATCCGGTCATGCCAAGGCGGAAAGCGCCCCAAAGGTAAGCCACGTCGCCAGCAGGGCGTAGATCCCGGCCAAAAGGTCGTCGAGCATGATGCCCAGCCCACCACCGACGTGACGGTCGAGCCAGCCGATCGGCCAGGGCTTGAGCACGTCGAAGAAACGGAACCAGGCAAAGACGATCAGCAGTTCCCACCACTGCGTCGGCAGCAGGACGAACACCAGCAGCACGCCGACGATCTCGTCGAAGACGATACCGCCGTGGTCGTGCACGCCCAGCCGGCGGCTGGCGCCCTCGCAAATGGCCACCCCGGCGACGAACAGCACCGCCGTCAGGCCGAGAATCAACGCGATCGTGGCGCCCTGCCCCAACCAGGGAACAAGGGAGGTCGTCAGGAGCCAGCCCAGCAGCACGCCGGGCAGCGTGCCGACGGTCCCCGGGGCCTTCGGCGACAGGCCGGTGCCGAAGCCGAACGCCAGCCACATCATCGGGCTTTTGCCCAGTTCGCCGACCCTCACCGTCCGTTTCGACTGCGGCGCATCCATGCCTTCAATCCTCGCTGGGGAAATGGGTATAGCCGCGGCGCTTGGGCAGCGCTCGACCGTGACACTCCCGGATCTGTCCGACCGGCCCGTCGACCAGGCGGCCGATAACCGTGAGCCCCAGTTCCGGTTCGACCTCCATCCCCTCGGGCAGGGCCACGATCAGTTCGTAGTCGTCACCGCCCGTGATCATCCGGTCGATATCCTCCGGGCGGGCATCCAGCCAGTCGCTGGCAGCCGGGGACACCGGAACGGCGGACAGGTCGATCTCCGCACCCAGACCGCTGGCATCCAGCAGATGCCCGATGTCCTGCAGCAGGCCGTCGGAGCAGTCCAGTCCCGCCGACGCCCGGCCCAGCAGCGCCCGGCCTGCCGCCAGACGCGGCTCCGGCCCGTCCAGTCGCCTGCGCAGGTACTCCCTTGCCGCGGTTCCCAGGGCCTCGGGCACCGCGGCTGGATCCTGGGCCACGACCAGCCCCAGGGCGGCGTCACCGATGAACCCGGTCACTGCCAGGCGGTCACCGGCCTTCGCCCCGCTCCGAGCGATGATCTTGCCGGGCGGGAGGGTTCCGAACGCGGTTACCGACAGCGTCAGCACGCTCGATCCGACGGTGTCGCCCCCGATCAGGTCACAGCCCCATCGTTCGGCCACGCCACGCAACCGGGCGGCGAAGCGGGACAGCCAGTCGCCGTCGGTCTCGGGCAGGCCCAGCGACAGGGTGAAACCCAGCGGTTCGGCGCCCATGGCCGCCAGGTCGGACAGGTTGACGGCCAGCGCCTTGTGCGCGATGTCTTCGGGGGCGGTATCGGGAGGAAAGTGCCGGCCGGCGACCAGCATGTCGGTGGTGACAACCAGGCGGCTGTCAGCCGGCGGGTCGATCACCGCGGCATCGTCGCCGACCGCCAGCACCACTTCCGGGCGCCGGGCGGTCCAGTCGAAATACCGGGCGATCAGGTCGAACTCGTCCATCAGCGTGATTGCATCGGGCCCGGCAGCCGATCAGCGCTCACGTCGGGGTTCGGTGGGGCGGACCTCGTCGGCCAGACGGTCGAGCACACCGTTGATGTAGCGATGGCCGTCGGTGGCGCCGAAGCGCTTGGCCAGTTCCACGGCCTCGTTGATCACGATGGCCCTGGGGACGTCGAGGGCATGGATCAGTTCGAAGGCGCCGAGGCGGAGGATGGCGTGCTCGATCGGATCAAGCTCCTCTACCGGCCGATCGAGATGCGGCTCGATCGAGGCGTCCAGGTCGACGGCATGCTGTTCCACCCCCCTCAGGATCCGGCGGAAGAACTCCAGGTCGATGCGCAGCATGAAGCTGTCTTCCATGAACTGCGCCTCGAGCTGATCCACGGGAATGGGGTTCATCAGCTGCTGGTAGAGCCCCTGCGCAGCCCGCTCCCGCGCCCAGCGGCGCTGCTTGCGCGCCGGTGAGCCACCCGCGCGTCGCTTGCCGCCGGCAGGGGATGGCCCCTCGTTTTCGGGTGACGGACGCGAGGAATCGCGGTGGTCTGGCTCGTCCTGGGGAAAGCGCTTGATCATGGAATCAGTCAATCTGGTCGATCTGTTCGAGAAGGTTGATCATCTCGATGGCGGTGGCGGCGGCTTCCGAGCCCTTGTTGCCGGCCTTGCTGCCCGCCCGCTCCATGGCCTGGTCGACCGTGTCGGTGGTCAGCACGCCGAAGATCACCGGCATGTCGAAGTCCGTGGCCACCCCGGCGATGCCCTTGGCGGCCTCGCCCGCCACGTAGTCGAAGTGGGGCGTGGCGCCGCGGATGACCGCGCCCAGGCAGATGATGGCGTCGAACTTCTCGCTCGCCGCGACCCGCTGGGCGACCAGGGGCAGTTCGAAGGCGCCCGGGGCCATGACCACCGAGATCTGCTTTGGATCGACGCCGTGCCGACGCAGCGTGTCAATCGCCCCGTCGCGCAGCCTGTCGACCACCTGCGCGTTCCAGCGCGTCGCGACAATGGCGTAACGCCCCGCCTTGGCGGTCAATCCGCCCTCGATCACCTGAAGCTCATTCATGCTCGTCTTTTCCAAATGCGGCGGTCATTCCGCCTCGTCGTGAATGTAGTCGACCACTTCCAGGCCGAACCCGGCCAGGGCGTGGAAACGCTTGGGTGCACTCATCACGCGCATCTTGCGCACACCCAGGTCCTTGAGAATCTGTGCCCCGACACCGTAGTTGCGCAGCTCCTCTACCTCGGGCTCCGTCCCGCCGGCCGGCTCCGAAGACTCCCACCCCTGCAGCTGCCGTAGCAGCTCGTCCTCGTTGGGGGTCGAGCGCAGCACCACGGCCACGCCGGTTTCCATGCCCGCCAGCCTCGAGAGCACGTCGGAGAACGGCCAGCCGCAGTCCCGGCCCTGCGGTTCGAACAGGTCGCAGACCGCGTGGTGCACGTGCACCCGCACCGGCGTCGGGGTTTCCGCGTCCGGGGTGCCGCGCACGGCGGCGAACTGCAACTGGCCACTGGTGTGGTCCCGGTAGGCATGCAGGGCGAAGCGACCGTGGCGGGTGTCGATCTCGGTCGAGAACTCGCGCTCGACCGAGCGTTCGTGACGCATCCGGTAGCGGATCAGGTCCTCGATCGAGCCGATCTTGATGCCGTGTTCCTCGGCGAAGCGTTCGAGGTCCGGGCGGCGCGCCATAGTGCCGTCCTCGTTGAGGATCTCGACGATCACCGCCGACGGTTCGCGGGCCTCGGCCAGGCGGGCGAGATCGACGCCGGCCTCGGTGTGCCCGGCGCGGGCCAGCACGCCGCCCGGACGGGCCATCAGCGGGAAGACGTGCCCGGGCTGAACCAGGTCGGCGGGCTTGGCGTCCGGGGAAACGGCCGTGCGGATGGTGCAGGCGCGATCGGCCGCCGAGATGCCCGTGGTGACGCCGCGCGCGGCCTCGATGGACACGGTGAATGCCGTCTGGAAGGCCTCGCGGGTTCGGCTGACCATCAGGGGCAGCTCGAGCTGTTCGCAGCGTTCCTGGGTCAGTGTCAGGCAGATCAGGCCGCGACCGTACCGGGCCATGAAGTTGATGTCCTCGGCACGGGCCTGCTCGGCGAGCATGACGAGATCGCCCTCGTTCTCGCGATCCTCGTCGTCGACGATGATGACCATGCGCCCGGCGCGCAGGTCGTCGAGGATTTCATCGATCGGACTGAAACTCATACTTTCTCTCAACGCCACTCGAACCGCCATCGCGGGCAATCCGTGATTGTATCACTCCCGACGGCTCACCCGGATACCGGGCCGGCCGCGCCTGTGGACAGGTCCTGGTAGGGACTCTGCGCCCCGCCGGCGCCGGACCCGTCCTTCCCGACATCCCCGGCCTGCAGCAGGCGCTCGAGATAGCGGGCCATCAGGTCCACCTCGAGGTTGACCTGCCGCCCCGGCTGGTACTCGCCCATGATCGTCACTTCGAGCGTGTGGGGGATGATGGTCAGACGGCAGCGCACGCCGCTGACCTCATTGACCGTCAGGCTGATCCCGTCGATGGCCAACGAGCCCTTCTTCGCCACGTAGCGCGCCAGCTCGGGCGGCACGCGCAGCCAGAATTCGGTGGCCCGCGCGTCGCTGCGGCGCGAATCGACTACCGCCAGCCCGTCGACATGTCCGCTGACCAGGTGTCCGCCCAGCGGGGTGGCCAGCGTCAGGGCCGGCTCGAGATTCACGCGCGAACCGACATCGAGCTGGCCGAGCGTGGTCAGGCGCAGGGTCTCGTTGGAACAGTCCACGGAAAAGGTCGAGCCGGAAAGTTCGGTCACCGTCAGGCAGACGCCGTTGACGGCAATGCTGTCACCCAGCGCGGTGTGGTCGAGATCGAGCCCCGGCGCCTCGATGGTCAGCCGGCTGTCGCCCCCCATCGGGGTCCGGGCGAGCAGCGAGCCGACGGTCTGGATGATTCCCGTGAACATGACAAGACCTCTTGCAGGTGATGGATGCACCGCCTGGAGGCGGCAGGCAAGGATTATCGGGCGTCAACGGGCCAACGGCCGCAGCGTCAGCCTCAGGTCGTCGCCGATACGGGACTCGGACACCAGCCGCCAGCGCCCCGCCCGGCCCAGACCTTCCGGCTCGGGGATGGCCAGCGAGGGGCGCGCCTGGTGCCCGAGCAGCACCGGGGCCTGGTAGAGCACCAGCTCGTCGGCCAGCCCCGCCGCCACGAAGGCGCCGGCCAGCTTGGCCCCGGCCTCGACCAGCACCTCGTTGATCTCGCGAGCGGCCAGGTCCTCGAGAATGAAACCCAGGTCCATGCCCTGCCCGGCGGCCCAGGGGGCCTCGACCAATGTCGCGCCGCGCTTGCCGAGCGTGTCGTGGTGCACGCCGGCCTGTGCGTCGCGCGTGTAGATCCAAACCGGCGCGTCGACGTCGAACAGCGCGGCGAAGGGCGGCAGCCGCAGTCCGGAATCCAGCACGACGCGCACAGGCTGGCGAACCGGGGCGTCGATGTCGAGTTCCTCTGGCGTCAGACGCACGTTCAGACGGGCGCTGTCGGTCAGCACCGTGTCGATCCCGGTCAGGACCGCGCATTGACGCGCCCGAAGGAACTGCACGTCCCGCCGCGCCGCCTCCCCGGTGATCCACTGGCTCTCGCCGCTGGCCAGCGCGCTGCGCCCGTCGAGCGACTGGGCCACCTTGACGGTCACCCAGGGACGCCCGCGCTCCTGGCGGAAGAGGAAACCGCGGTTGAGTTCGCGAGCGGCCTCGGGGGCCGCGTCCTCGACCACCTCGATGCCGGCACGGCGCAGGATCTCGTGCCCGCGCCCGCCGACGCGGGGGTCGGGATCGGTCATCGCCGTAACCACGCGAGCCACACCGGCCTCGACCAGCTGCGGGGCGCAGGCCGGCGTACGACCGACGTGGCTGCAGGGTTCGAGGGTGACGTAGGCCGTCGCCCCACGCGCCCGCTCGCCGGCCTCCCGCAGAGCAACCACCTCGGCGTGCGGTCCGCCCGCACGGGCATGAAAGCCCTCGCCCACGACCTGCCCGTCGCGGACGATCACGCAGCCGACCCGCGGGTTGGGCGAGGTCGTGGCAAGCCCCCGCTCGCCCAGCGCCAGGGCGCGGGCCATCCAGTGCCGGTCGGCAGCCGTCACCGGATCAGTTGGCATCGCCGATCAGGGGAAGCTGGTGGTCGGGATCGCTGATCACGTCGTTGGCCAGCGACTCGATCGCGTCGCGGAAGGCCTCGACGCTGTCGAAGCTCAGGTACACCGAGGCGAAGCGGATGTAGGCGACGTGATCGAGTCGACGCAGCTGTGCCATGACCAGCTCTCCGATCTCGCGAGCCGGGATCTCCCGCTCGCCGCGGCTGCGAAGTTGCCGCTCGATCTGCTCGATGGCCTCCTCGATCCGCCGGGTGGGCACGGGGCGCTTTTCCAGCGCCCGCATCATCCCGTCACGCAGCTTGCGCTCGTCGAAATTCTGTCGCGCGCCGTTGGACTTGACCACCCGCGGCATCTGCCGGTCGGCCCGTTCGTAGGTGGTGAAGCGCTGACCACAGGCCGGGCATTCGCGTCGACGCCGGATGGCCTCGCCGCCCTCCACCGCCCGCGAATCGACCACGCGGGTGTCGTCATGGCCACAGATCGCGCAGTGCACGGACGAAAGCCCCCGATCAGCCCTGGTTGGCCTCGTAGACGGGCAGACGACGACAGAGCGCGGTGACCTTTTCGCGCACCGCCTCGATTACCGAATCGTTGTCTATATCGTCGATGATGTCGCACATCCAGCCGGCGAGGTCACGGGACTCGTCGACACCGAAGCCTCGGGTGGTGATCGCCGCGGTGCCCACCCGGATACCCGAGGTGACGAACGGCGACTGCGGGTCGTTGGGCACGGCGTTCTTGTTGACCGTGATGTGGGCACGGCCCAGCGCCTCGTCGACCGCCTTGCCGGTCAGGCCGCGCTTGACAAAGCTGACCAGGAACAGGTGGTTGTCGGTGCCGCCGGAGACCACGTCGATGCCGCGGTCGACGAATACCTGCGCCATGGCGCGAGCATTGTCGATCACCTGGTGCTGGTACGCCTTGAAGTCCGGCTCCAGGGCCTCCTTGAACGCAACCGCCTTGCCGGCGATCGCATGCATCAGCGGCCCGCCCTGGGTGCCCGGGAAGATGCGCGAGTTGAACTTCTTCTCGAGGTCCGGATCTGCCTTCGCCACGATAATGCCGCCGCGGGGGCCGCGCAGGGTCTTGTGGGTGGTCGAGGTGACCACGTGGGCGTGCGGCACCGGGTTCGGGTACAGCCCTGCGGCCACCAGCCCGGAGACGTGGGCCATGTCGACCATCAGGTAGGCGCCCACCGAGTCGGCGATCTCGCGGAAGCGTGCCCAGTCCATCACACGCGAGTAGGCGGAGAAGCCGGCGATGATCATCTTCGGCTTGTGCTCTTTCGCCAGTCGCTCGACCTGGTCGTAATCGACGTAGCCCTCGGCGTCGATGCCGTACTGCACGGCGTTGTAGATGCGGCCGGAGAAGTTCGGCTTGGCGCCATGAGTCAGGTGACCGCCATCGGCCAAGCTCATGCCGAGCACGGTGTCGCCCGGCTCGACCAGCGCCTGGAACACCGCGGCGTTCGCCTGGGAGCCCGAGTGCGGCTGGACGTTGGCGTAGTCGGCGCCGAAGAGCTTCTTGGCCCGGTCGATGGCCAGCTGCTCGGCCACGTCGACGTACTCGCAGCCGCCGTAGTAGCGCTTGCCGGGATAACCTTCGGCGTACTTGTTGGTCAGCACCGAACCCTGCGCCTCCATGACACGCGGGCTGGCGTAGTTCTCGGACGCGATCAGCTCGACGTGATCCTCCTGGCGGCGCACCTCGGCCTGGATGGCATCACTGAGTTCCGGGTCGTAACCCGCAATGGTCATGGATTTGGCGAACATGAATCGGCTCCTGAAAAACGTCAACTCAAACGCTGGTGCGCCAAAGACTCGGCGCCCGCAAACACGAGCGGCCGACTCCACCCTGGGGAGACGACCGACAGTTGCCCGGGATTCTAGCATGCCGGGCGGTATCGCCCCGCCCTCGGTAAACGCGCCCGATGCATGCATAACATGAACATCGATTCCCGCGGCCCGCTGCACGACGGGATCGACAAAATCGCGCGAGGTCGCGACAATAGGAGCAACCCGGACCGCCGGCCAACCGAAATGGCCCGTTCCCGATATCATGACTTTCAAGGGAGCCCGAACGCGATGATGACCGACAACGACCGCGATGCCCTGGTCGACTTTCTCTCCCGTCACGTCGACACGCAGATCCTCACCCATGCCGAGGTCGGCGCCTTTCTCAACTTCTGCGACTTCGAGATCATAGAGCGCGGCCAGATCATCGCCGACATCGGCGAGGTGGGCGAATCGCTCTATTTTCTCCTTGAAGGGACGGCCGAGCTGATCGTGGGCCCGACCACCAACGAGGTCCCGGTCGGCCAGATCCACGCGGGCGAGATGCTCGGCGAGATGAGCTTTTTCGACCGCCAGCCACGCAACGTGCGCATGCGGGCGCGAAACAACGTCCGCCTGTTGCGCCTGCCGCGCGAGAAATACAACCGATTGCGGCTCGAGTACCCCGTCCTGACCGTGCTGTTGCTGGAATACGCGATCGTGAGCCTGGATCACCTCTACCGTCGCACCAGCACGGACGTGGCTCAGCTAAACCAGTACATCCACAGCATGGGCGGCTGAACACGCTCCGACGTACTGCCTTTCCGCCCCGGGACCGGATCCGGCCCGGGCCGACCCGCAACCTCTCCCCCGCCCCGAACCTTTCCTGCCCCGCACACCGCCCGGGACACGCGCTCCGATCAGCCGCGCCGCAGCCGCAACGCGTTGCCGATCACGGCGATGGAGCTGACCGACATGCCGATCGCCGCCAGCCAGGGCTGAACGAAACCCAGTGCCGCCACTGGGATCGCGATGCCGTTGTACCAGACCGACCAGGTCAGGTTCTGGTGGATCACACTCATGGTGCGCCGAGCGTAGGTGATCGCGAATGCCGTCTCCACCACCCGGTCGTTGAGCAGCACCATGTCCGCACTGTGCTTGGCCACGGCCGTGCCGCCGCCCATGGCCATGGACACGTCGGCCCGAGCCAGTACCGGCGCATCGTTGACGCCGTCGCCGACCATCAGCACCCGCGCGCCATCGGCCTGCAGTCGTGCCACCCGGTCCATCTTGTCTTCGGGCAGCAGGCCACCGACCGCGCGATCGATGGCAAGCTGTTCCCCGATCATCTCGGCACGCGCCGGCTGATCGCCGGACAGCAGCCAGACCTCGACCCCGGCCGCCTTGAGCCGGCTCACGGCCTCGGCCGCATCCTCGCGCAACTCGTCGCCCAGCACGGCTCGGGCCACGGCCTGGCGCCCTCTGGCCACCCAGACGACCAGTTCGTCGACCGCGGCCTGGTGTCGGGGCATTTCCACGCCGAGTTCTCCCATCAGGCGGGCGTTGCCCACCGCGAAGGTCTCACCGTCGATGCGCCCGGTCACACCCAGTCCGCTGCGGCTTTCCACGTCGCCTGCCTGGACAGGCCGACTTCGCCCCTCGCCCCAGGCATGCAGCGCGCGCCCCACGGGATGATCCGCATACTGCTCCAGGGCTGACACGATCGATCCGAGCCGGTCCTCATCGATCTCCCCGAGCGGCTCTACCCGGCGCACGACCAGCTCGCCGCTGGTCAGCGTACCGGTCTTGTCGAAGACGACATGCGTGACCTTCGCCAATGTCTCAAGCGCCTGGCCACGGGTGACCAGCAGGCCGGAGCGGGTCAGCCGACCCACGGAGACGGCGATGGCCGCCGGGGTAGCCAGCGACAGCGAGCAGGGACAGGTGATCGCCAGGATGGCGACGGCAATCCAGAACGCCCGGGACGGGTCGATCACCAGCCAGACCCCCGTGACCAGCACGGTGGTGACGAGCAGACCGACGACAAACTTGCGTGCAAAGCGGTCGGCCACCTCGGCCACACGCGGCTTCTGCGACTGGGCCCGGTCGATCAGTCGGACGATGGAGGAAACCATGGTGTCCTGCCCGACCTTCTCGACGCGCACGACCAGCGGGCTCTCGGTGTTCAGGGTGCCCGCCGAGACCTCGTCGCCCACGGACTTGGTCTCGGGAATGCTTTCGCCGGTCAACATGGCAGCGTTCACGCCACTGGTTCCCTCGAGCACCACGCCGTCCGCGGGCACGGGGCCCCCGGGACGTACGAGGATACGGTCCCCCGGGACCAGGTCGAAGGCGGGAACGACCGCAACCGACCCGTCGGGCTCGAACCGGTTGGCCACCTGCGGGACAAGCTTGTTCAGTGATTCGGAGAGTTCCCCGGCCTTGTGCCGGGCGCCCTGCTCCAGGAACCGGCCGGCAAGGAGCAGGAAAACGAACATGGTCACCGAGTCGAAGTAGACCTCGCCGCTGCGGGTCAGCACCGCATACACGCTGCCGCTGTAGGCCAGCAGGATACTCAGGGAAACCGGCAGGTCCATGCTCACGCGTCGCTGCCTGAGATCCCGCCAGGCCGGACGGAAGAACGCCTGTCCCGAATAGAGCACGATCGGGGTGGACAGGACCAGGCTGACCCACCAGAAGAAGTAGCGCAGGTCGTCGGAGAGATCCAGGAAGTCGCCGAAGTACAGCGACATCGAGATCATCATCACCTGCAGGTATACGAGCCCGGCGACCGCCAGCCGGCGCATCATGTCGTGGCGCTCGCGCCGGTAGACACGGTCCTGCCGGTTTGGGTCGTACGGGTAGGCGCGGTAGCCGATCGCGGCGATCGACTTGAGAATGTCGCTCAGCTTCACCTGGCGGTTGTCCCAGACTACCTGGGCGCGATGGGTGGAGAAGTTGACCGAGAACGACTCCACGCCGGGCAGCTGCCGCACGTGCTTCTCCGACAGCCAGATACAGGCTGCACAGACGATGCCCTCGAGGATCAGAGAGGCCTCGCGCCGGTCACCCTCGCGATTCGCGACGAACGACTTCTGCATCTCGGGGCGGTCGTAGATCGACAACTCCTCGAGCACGCGGTTGAGATCGTCGTCCGGACGCGGCGAGGCTGCCGTGCGGTGACGGTAGTAGTCCTCCATGTCGGCCTCGACGATCGCCTGGGCGACCGCCTGACAGCCGGGGCAGCACATGTCGCGCTCTTCCCCGAGCACGCATGCCCGGTAATCGGCCCCCGGGGGAACCGGTAGACCACAGTGGAAGCAGGACGGCTCCCCCTCGGCAGGAGCCGTCGCGAGTCGTGTGTCGGTCATGACGAGATCAGCGGACGGGATCAGCGGTCAGCAACGTCGGCCCAGCCTCGCAGCTTGTGGGTCGCTTCGCCATGCGTGATGTTGATCACCACCTCCCACCGACCCGGGCGGCTGGGTTCGACCATGGCCTGGTACACGCCGGGACCGATCTCCGTCAGGGTCTGGTCGAAGTCCAGCCGGGCGCTGGCCGGGCGCAGGAAGCTGGCGACCACCTCGGCATCCCGGATCGGCTCGCCCTCGGCGTCAGTCACCTCGACTCGGAAGGGCGTCTCCTCGCCCACCACGGGGGCCTCCACCCAGCCGCGTCCGACCTGCCAGCCACGACGGGTCTGCTCCTGCAGCGCCTGGTCGTAGGCACGGAACTCGGCGTACTTCTCCTGGAAGTCGTGTGCCACCGTGCCGGGGAAGAAGGACGTCGCGACCGGGCCGCCCTGCGGTTCCGGGAGCAGTTGCTTGGCCGCACCGGCCGACAGTCCGTTGGTCGCCAGCGTGAGGAAAATCGAGTTGAGCAGGATGATCACCGCGAAGAACGCGATGATGGTGGCCGGCCCGGCATGAAAGGTCATCTTTTCCGCGGCGGCATTCCGCGGCGGAGAGATGAGCCCGAGGATGAAGGCGGTCATCACCAGCACAGCCGATGCCATCGCCACCACGTCGATGCCGGGCCAAAACAGGATCGCGAACGGCGCGTAGGCCGCCAGGGCCAGCACACCCAGGATGAACGCGATCTGGCGTCCGGCCGTCGGGAAGCGACGACGCAGCAGGAAGAAGATGATCGGAATCAGGACAACGCCGATCCCGGCGGGCATCAATACAGGCATGGTTCAGGAATCCCGAAAGGGTGGGCGCGACGGCCGACCGGGCCGCCGCAACGGCTCATTGAAAGACGAACGTTGCACTGTGGACCAACGGCTCGAGCTTGTCATCCTGCTCACTGAGGACGAACTCGATGTCCTTGCGCTCGACTCCAGCCTCGCGCGGGGCCCGCACGTGCACCAGGTACTTCCTTGAACCGTCAGCAGGAATCGCCAGCGTGTCGAAATCGCCCACGATGCTCACCACGGCATTATCCATGCCTTTGAGTTCCAGATCGAACGCCAGGTCTTCCTGCAGCTTGTTGTTGATCTTGACGTTGTAGTTGTTCTGGATCTGGCCGTCGGACATCACGGTGAACAGCGGCTGACGCACCTGCTGCACCGACATGTCGGCGGGTGCCCGCGCAAAGATGCCGTAGAGCAGGAGCGCGGTCGCCGCCAGTGTCGCCAGCCCGTAGCCGATGGTGCGGAACTTGAAGAGGTTCGGCTTCTCGCCGGTTTCCAGCTCCTGCTCCGATGCATAGCGGATGAGGCCCGTGGGCCAGCCGCGCTTGGTCATGATCTGGTCGCAGGCGTCGATGCACAGCCCGCAGGAGATGCATTCGAGCTGCAGGCCGTCACGGATGTCGATCCCGGTCGGGCAGACCTGCACGCAGAGCTTGCAGTCGATGCAGTCGCCGACGCCCTGGGCATGGCGCTCCTCGAGCGTCATCAGGCCCTGCTTGAGCGGCTGGCGACCCGCTTCCCCCTCGCCTCGCTTGGCATCGTAGGAAACCACCAGGGTCTCCTTGTCGAACATCACGCTCTGGAATCGGGCGTAGGGGCACATGTAGATGCACACCTGCTCGCGCGCGAAGCCTGCGAATATCAGGGTCGTGGCGGTGAGGATGCCGGTGGTGATGTAGGCCGCACTCGCCGCATCGAGGGTAAGGAAGTTGACGAACAACTGCGGCGCGTCTGCCCAGTAGGAGGTAAAGGTGAAGCCGGTCCAGAACGCGATCAGCGTCCAGATGGCCACCGTCAGCCCCTTCTTCGCGATCTTCTCCCCGTTCCAGGGCTGCTTCTCCAGACGCATGCGCTTGTTGCGGTCACCCTGAACCAGGGCCTCGACCTTCATGAACACGTCCGTCCAGAGCGTCTGGAAGCAGAAGTAGCCGCAGAAGGCCCGCCCCACCAGGCCCGTGACGAAGAACAGCAGCCAGGCGGCCAGGATCAGGAATCCAGCCAGGAGGAACATGTCCTGCGGATGGATAACGAGATCGAACAGGTAGTAACGGCGCCCGGGGATGTCGAACATCACCGCCTGGTCCGGGCCGGTACCGCCTCGATCCCAACGGACCCAGGGCAGGAGGAAAAACACGCCATAGGCCACCAGCAGCACGATATCCTTGAATCGGCGGAACCGCCCCCGGATAGCCTTGGGGTGAATCGGCTCACGCTTTGCATAGAGCTGCTCGGCGTTGTAGCTCGGATCGTTCTCGGTGGCCATGTTCACCCTCCCTTATACATAAACAAGAGGTATTATATACCCCATAGTTTGTATGGTTAAACAACACGCATCTTCCCGGCGCTGCGCTCCCTGCCCGATCTGCATACAGAAACACCGGCTTGTCGCCGGTGTTCCTTCACGTGCTGCTCGATTGTGCGAGTCGGCGGATCAGTTGCCCCCGAGCTGCCGGACGTAGATCGCCAGCATGCGGATCTGAGTCTCGGTCAGGCGATCGCCGAAGCCCGGCATTTCCCGCTGGATGCCGTTGTTGACCACGTGCTTGATCTCGTCGACCTTGCAGGCGGTGTCGCCACCGCAACCCGGCACGTCGGCCACATCCCAGATGGCGTCGGCGAGATTCGGGGCGCCCATCGCCTCGTTGCCCTTGCCCTCGGCGCCATGACATCCCGCACAGGTCGCGAACGCCTGCTTGCCGCGACTGGCCGCTTCGCCACTGATTTCGGCTTCGCCCGACAGGCTCAGGACGTAGTTGGCAAGATCATCGATCTGGTCCTCCGGCACGTTCTGCGCCGGCATATTGCCCTGAATGCCGTTCGCGATCTTGTCGACGATGGTCTCGTAGGAGTTGCCCCACAGCCAGTCGTTGTCGGCCAGGTTCGGGAACAGTCCGACCTTGCCCTGACCGCCGGCCCCGTGGCAGGCGGCGCAGTAGTCACCAAAGGTGCCGTGACCAACGGAGAGGGCGAACTGCAGGGTGTCCGGATCCTGCTCGATCGCCTCGAAGCTCATGTCCTCGACACGGGAGACCCACTCCTGCTGAGCCAATGCCGACGGGCTGCTCTGCATGTCACGGGTGAACAGCGCCCGGGTGTTCCAGGGCTCGGAGACGGTCTTTGTTTCGCCATCTTCCGTCTCGACCGTGTACTCCACCGAGCTGATGCCCTTGGTGTAGTTATCGCCGTACGGCCAGGCCGGGTAGAGGATCCAGTAGACCACCGAGAACACGATCGTGACGTAGAACGCCCACAGCCACCAGCGCGGCAAGGGGTTGTTGTATTCGCGCAGATCACCGTCCCAGACATGCCCGGTGGTCTCGACCTGCCCCTGCTTATTTTCCGTTTGACTCATCTTTCTTCACCTGTTGTTTCTTTTGTTGCGTGGGGTCGAGCTCGTCGTCGTCCATGAAGGGGATGTCCTTGTACGACTCCAGCCGCTGCTTGCGCCGCTTGCCGGTGTAGACGTACAGGATGATTCCCACGAAGGCACTGAAGAACAGGATCAGCGCCAGCGGCTTGCTGTTCTCCATGTTGCCCAACCACGCAAAGATATCGCCGATCAAGAGAGCACCTCGACAGTGGCGGTTTCAAGTATTAACGGAACTGGTTGAAGTGGCCGTCTTCGTACTTCGAGAAGTCGACCATCGTGCCCAGCATCTGCAGGTAGGCCACCAGCGCGTCCATCTCGGTGATCTGCTCCGGCTTGCCGTCCCAGTTCTCGGCCGCGGCCTGTGCTTCGAGCACCTCGGTCGCATTGGAGATGTGCAGGCTATCCGCCATCTCGGCACCGAACTGTTCGACGTTCGCGTCGTACTCGTCCTGCGAGCGCGAATACGGAACACCGACGCGCTTGAGTGCGATCATCCGGTTCTCGATCTGACTGTAGTCCAGTTCGGTCTCCAGCAGCCAGGGATAGCCCGGCATGATCGACTCGGGCACCAGCGACTTCGGGTCGACCAGGTGCTGGGTCTGCCATTCGTTGGAGTACTTGCCACCAACGCGCGCCAGGTCCGGCCCGGTCCGCTTGGAGCCCCACTGGAACGGATGGTCGTACTGGGACTCGGCCGCCAGGGAGTAGTGACCGTAGCGCAGCTGCTCGTCGCGGAACGGACGGATCATCTGCGAGTGACAGGTGTAGCAGCCTTCGCGGACGTAGATGTCCCGGCCCCGCAGCTCCAGCGGGGTGTAGGGGCGAACGCCGTCGACTTCCTCGACCGTCTCCTCGATGTGGAACAGCGGGACGATCTCGACCAGCCCCCCGATGCTGATGGCCGCCAGGGTAAGGACGATCAGCAGACCGGAGTTGATTTCAATGCTTTCGTGTTTCATTCACCTAACCTCAATCCATTAGCGTGCGGCGGCAGCCACGGCGTCACGACCTTCGTCAGTTGCCGACTGACGGGCACCCGAGATCGTCATGTACAGGTTGTACGACATCAGCAGCATGCCCGACAGGAAGAACATCCCACCGATCGCACGCACCACGTACGGAATGTGCATGAACGAGACGGTCTCGATGAAGGTGTAGGCGAGGTTGCCGTACTCATCGAACGCCCGCAGCATCAGACCCTGGCCGATACCGGCGACCCACATGGAGACGATGTAGAGCACCACGCCAACGGTGGCCAGCCAGAAGTGCACGAACACCAGCTTGGTGGAGTACAGCGTCGTGCCCCAGAGGCGCGGAATGAGGTGATAGAACGAACCGATGGTGATCATGGCCACCCAGCCCAGCGCGCCGGAGTGAACGTGACCGACGGTCCAGTCGGTGTAGTGCGACAGCGCGTTGACCGACTTCAGCGACATCATCGGACCCTCGAAGGTCGACATGCCGTAGAAGGCCAGCGCGGTGATCAGGAAGAGCATGATCGGGTCGGTCCGCAGCTTCTCCCAGGCACCCGACAGCGTCATGATGCCGTTGATCATGCCACCCCAGGATGGCAGGAGCAGCAGGATGGAGAAGGTGGCAGCCAGGGTGGAAACCCAGTCCGGAAGCGCGGTCCAGTGCAGGTGGTGGGCACCGACCCACATGTACAGGAACGACAGCGCCCAGAAGTGGACGATCGACAGGCGGTAGGAGTAGATCGGGCGACCGGCCTGCTTCGGCACGAAGTAGTACATCATGCCGAGGAAGGCGGCGGTCAGGAAGAAGCCGACCGCGTTGTGGCCGTACCACCACTGCGTCATCGCATCCTGTACACCGGAGAACAGCGAGTAGGACTCGAGGCTGAACAGAGAGACCGGCACCTGCAGGTTGTTGAAGATGTGCAGCAGCGCGGTGGCGAGGATGAACGCCATGAAGAACCAGTTCGCCACGTAGATGTGCGGCTGGCTGCGCTTGACCAGGGTCATGGCGTAGATGGCGAAATAGGCCACCCAGACAACGGTGATCAGCAGATCGACCGGCCAGATGAACTCGGCGTACTCACGGCCCTGGGTGTAGCCGGCCATGTAGAACAGAATCCCGGAGAGGATTGCGAGTTGCCAGCCCCAGAAGGTCAGCTCGGGCAGCAGGTTGCCGCCCCAGAGGCGCGCCTGGCAGGTGCGCTGCACGATGTAATAGGACGTGGCGAACAGCGCACTACCACCGAAGCCGAAGATGACCAGCGTCGTGTGCACCGGGCGCAGACGACCGAAGGTGATCTCGGCGATGTTGAAATTCAAAAACGGCCATGCCAGCTCACTGGCAATATAGACACCGGCAAGCATCCCCAACACGCCCCAAATCATGGCCATGATGGCGAACTTCTTGACGATG
>NZ_JAWLBP010000041.1:0-20814 GCF_041687595.1 Guyparkeria sp.
GGACAAGACCTTTGTCTGGAAGATGACGAATGCCTACCCGGCGGGTGCACCGTTCTACTCCACCGGCCCGGGCAGTGCGGAGGATTTCTGCCGCATCGTTGAGGAAATGTCCGGCGGGCGGCTGAAGATCAAGCATTTCGCCGCGGGCGAACTGCTCCCGGCGATGGAAGGGTTCGATGCTTGCTCCAACGGCGTCGTCGAGATGAACTGGGCGAACGCCTACTACTGGGCGGGCAAGACGCCGGCGGCCCAGTTTTTCACCACCGTGCCGTTCGGCATGAACTTCCAGGGCATGACCGCGTGGCTGCAGCACGGTGAAGGCCAGAAGCTCTGGGACGAGGTCTACGAGCCGTTCAACGTGATCGGCATGCCGGCGGGTAACACGGGCGTGCAGATGACCGGCTGGTTCCGCGACCCGATCGAGTCCGTCGATGACTTCGATGGCCTGCGCATGCGCATCCCGGGTCTGGCTGGCAAGGTCTACGAGCAGCTAGGCGTGAGCGTGAAGCTGCTACCCGGTGGCGAGATCTTCCCGGCGCTCGAGCGGGGCGTGATCGATGCCGCCGAGTTTGTCGGGCCGTACCAGGATCGTCGTCTCGGCCTGCACATGGCCGCCAAGCACTACTACACCACCGGCTGGGCCGAGCCCTGCAACGTCACCGAGCTGCTGGTCAACAAGGAAGCCTGGGCCAGCCTGCCGGGCGACCTGCAGGCCATCGTTCGCCACGCTGCCAGTGCCTGCAACGTGACCAGCCACACCTGGTCCGAGGCCAACAACGCCGACGCGCTTACCGACCTGGTCGAGAACCACGGAGTCAAGCTCGGCACGCTCTCGCCGGAGATCGTCAAGCGCCTCAAGGAAAGCACCGGGGATGCGCTCAGCGATCTGGCGGCGAAGGATCCGATGGCCAGGAAGGTCCACGACAGCTACTTCGCCTTCAAGCAAAAGCACGACCTGTGGCAGCGCCGCAGCGAGACCGTGCTGCAGACCGACCTGAGCTGAGCCATGAACACGGCAATCCACGAACTGGCCCGGTCGCTCGACCGGGGGGTGGGGCTGATCGGTCGCCTCAGTGCCTGGCTGACGCTGGCCCTGGTGCTCCTGGTAGCCGGCAACGTCCTGTTCCGCTACGTCTTCCACGTCAGCTCGGTTGGCCTGCAGGAGCTCGAGTGGCACCTGCTGGCCCTGATCGCGATGCTCGGTTCGGTTTACACGCTCCAGCAGGACGAGCACGTCCGCGTCGACATCCTTTGGCAGAGGTATCCGCCCCGGCTGCGAAGGGCGTTCGGCGCGTTGATCGCCGCGCTGGTCATCGTGCCGATGGCGTTGTGGCTCGGATGGCTCTCGGTCGATTACGTCACGAAGTCCTACCGCATGGGCGAGGTCTCGCCCGACCCGGGTGGCCTGCCGTACCGCTACCTGGTCAAGGCCGTGATCCCGCTCGGATTCTCGCTGATCGCCATCCAGGGGTTCGCCATGGCCCTGCGTGACGGCCTGGCGGTCTTCGCTCGCGACCCGGACGCCGTGCTTGCCTCGAATAAATCTGTCGGGCAGCCCGAAACTCCGCCGGAACAGCCGGCGACATCCCCCTGAATACGGAGACGGACCCATGGACTCCTACAGCCTGGCGTTGATGATGATCGCGGGATTGCTGGTCCTGATATTTGCCGGCGTCCCGGTGGCCTTTTCGATCGCCGCCGTCGGCATCGTCTTCGGGCTGATCGGCGTGGGCGACTTCATGTTCAACCTGCTGCCGGCGCGCATCTTCGGGGTCATCACCAACTACACGCTGCTCGCCATCCCGCTGTTCGTGTTCATGGGGGTGCTGCTGGAGAAGTCCCGCATCGCCGAGAGTGCGATTGACGTGGTCGGCCACCTGGCCGGTAACCGACCGGGCGGCATGGCGATCGCCATCATCGTCATCGGGGTGCTGATGGGCGCCTCGACCGGCATCGTCGGCGCGACGGTGGTGGCCGTCGGCTTGATCACGCTGCCGAAGCTGCTTGCCCGGGGATACCACCCGTCGCTTGCCAGCGGCACCATCTGCGCATCGGGCACGCTTGGCCAGATCATCCCGCCGAGCCTGTTGATCATTCTCCTGGCCGACATCATGGGCGAGTCGGTGGGCGAGCTGTTCGCCGCGGCGATCGTGCCTTCGATGCTCCTGGCGGCGCTCTACGTGATCTACCTGATCGTCCTCGGGCGCCTGGTGCCGCACCACGCCCCGCCACTGCCCCAGGCCGAACGGGACGCGATGGGGCGGGGCGAGCTCTGGCTCAAGGTGGTCAAGACGGTGGTGCCGCCGGTGCTGCTGGTCGTCGCCGTGCTCGGTTCGATCATCGGCGGGGTGGCCGCGCCCACGGAAGCGGCGTCCATCGGGGCGCTCGGGGCCATGGCGATCGTCGCGGCCATGGGGCGACTGGACATGGCCACGCTCAAGCAGACCATGCGCGACACCTTGAAGCTCACCGGCATGATCATGTTCGTGTTGATCGCCGCCCAGGCCTTCGCGCTGTCGTTCCGCCTGCTCGGCGGGGAGGAGATGATCGGCGAACTGTTCGATTGGGTCCCGGGAGGCACCATGGGGGCGATCCTGTTCATGCTCCTGATCCTGTTCGTGCTCGGCTTCTTCCTCGAATGGATCGAGATCTCCTACATCGTGCTGCCGCTGATGCTGCCGATCTTTCTCGCTGCCGACGTGGACGTAATCTGGCTGGCCATGCTGGTGACCCTGGTGCTGCAGACCTCGTTCCTGACGCCACCCTTCGGCTGGGCGCTGTTCTTCCTCAAGGGGGTGGCGCCCCCGGAGGTGCGCACCCGGGATCTCTACCTCGGTGTGCTGCCCTTCATCGGCCTGCAACTGCTGACACTCGCCATCGTGCTGATCTTCCCGAGCGTGGCCACGGGCTTGCCGCAGAGCATGGGCTGGTAAGGTTTTCACCGCGGGGCGCGGCCCCGTGACCAAACGGAGAAACCCGATGATCAATACCCCACGTGCCCGCCGCGGCATGGTGGTCGCCCCGCACGCGCTCGCCTCCGAGGCGGGACTGGCGATCCTGCGTGAAGGCGGGAACGCTATCGAGGCCGCCGTCGCGACCGCCTCGACACTGGCCGTGGTCTACCCGCACATGACCGGTATCGGCGGAGATGCCTTCTGGCTTATCAAGCCGGCCGGTGGGGCGGTGCGCTACGTCGGAGGCTGCGGTGCGGCCGCGGCAGACCGTGACGACTACACCGGGCGAGGGATGACGGCGATCCCGACCCGCGGGCCGGATGCCGCGCTGACCGTGGCCGGTGCCGTCTCGTCCTGGAAGGCCGCGCTCGAGCTGTCGACTGGCGAGCTGGGTGGACGGGTGCCGGTCTCGCGCCTGCTCGAAGACGCCATCGGCTACGCCGAGTCGGGCTACCCGGTCACGGCAAGCCAGGCCTCCGTGACCGCGTCGCGCACCGACGAACTGTCATCCGTCCCCGGCTTCGCCGAGACCTTTCTCCTGGACGGGAAGCACCGACCGGCGGGTGCAATCGAGACCCAGCCCCGGCTGGGTCGCACCCTGCGTCGTCTGGTCGACGAGGGGCTGGAGGGGTTCTACTGGGGGAAACTGGCCCGCTCGATCGCCGAGGATCTCGGGCGGGTGGGTAGCCCGGTCGGGCTGGAGGCACTGGTCGCCCACCAGGTAGAGGTGGGCGAACCCTTGGCCTGCCGGGTCGGGTCGGCGACGGTCTACAACAGCCGCCCGCCAACCCAGGGCGTCGTGTCGTTGATCATCCTGGCCTTGGCCGAGCGTCTCGGCGTGGCCGACTTCCCGGTTGACAGCCCCGAGGCCATCCACCGGATCGTCGAGGCGACCAAGCGGGCATTCCGGGTGCGCGATGAGTCGCTGATGGATCCCGCCGACATGGATGTCCCGGTCGAGACCTTCCTCGATCCGGGTTTTCTCGACGGGCTGGCCGACGAGGTCGATCCCAACCGGGCCATGCCTTGGGGCAGGGTGGGCGAACCGGGCGACACCACGTGGTTCGGCGTGATCGACGGGGAGGGTAATGCCGTGTCCGTGATCCAGAGCATCTACCACGAGTACGGCAGTGGGGTGGTGCTCCCCGAGACCGGCATCAACTGGCAAAACCGCGGGCTGGCCTTCTCTCTCGAACCGGATTCTCCAAGGGTGTTGAGAAAGGGCCGCCGACCGTTCCACACGCTCAATCCGCCGCTGGCCTGTCTCGACGATGGCCGCACGATCGTTTACGGCACGATGGGTGGTGACGGCCAGCCGCAGACACAGGCAGCACTGTTCGCCCGCCACGTCTGGAACGCGGTCGAGCCCCAGGCAGCCGTTACCGCTCCGCGCTGGCTACTGGGACGAACCTGGGGCAACCCGTCGACCTCGTTGAAGCTCGAAGCCCGTTTCGACCCGTCCGTCGCCTCAAGGCTTGCCGAGATGGGGCACGAGGTGGAGTCGGTGGCTGCCTTCGACGAGATGATGGGGCACGCCGGCTTGATCGTGCGCTCACCCGACGGCGTGCTCGCCGGTGGAGCCGACCCCCGTGGCAATGGCAGTGTCGCCGGTTTCTGATGCCTGCCCGGACGCCGCCCGGGCAGGTTCGCTTTCTCCCGTTTCTAATTGACCACGGTACCCAATGGAAAACCTTCTCGTCCTGATTCCGTTACTTCTCGCCAGTGGCGCAGCCGCCGGCCTGCTGGCCGGTTTGCTGGGCGTCGGTGGCGGTATCGTCATTGTGCCGATGCTCTACCACGTCTTCATCCATGTCGGCGTGGCGCCGGACGTGGTGATGCCCCTGGCGGTGGGAACATCGCTTGCCACGATCGTGGTCACGGCGAGCATGTCCTCGCGCAGCCATCAAGCCCGGGGCAACGTCGATGGCCCGTTGGTCAAGCGCTGGATCCCGGCCGTGCTGGCCGGCGTGGTGGTCGGCACCTTGCTCGGCGCCGTGCTGCCGGGCGAGCTTCTGCGGGTGATATTCGGTGGCTTCATGATCGTGATCGCTACCCACATGCTTCTGACGGCAGGCCGTCCGGTGGCCCTGACCGACCACCTGCCCGGTGCCTGGGGCCAGCGCGGTGCGGCGACCGGGATCGGCAGCCTCGCCTCGTTGCTGGGCATCGGGGGTGGCACGCTGGTGGTCCCGTTCCTCAACTTCTTCAGTTTTCCCATGCACCGTGCGGTGGGTTCGGCGGCGGTAGTCGGGCTGGTGGTCGCCGTACCGGGGACCATCGGCTACATGCTGACGGGCTGGAACCAGGTGGGGCTGCCGCTCGGGTCGACCGGTTACGTCAACTGGCTGGCCTTCGTCCTGCTGGTGCCGATGACGATGCTCTTCGCCCCGCTGGGGGTACGCCTGTGCCAACGGCTGGACGTGGGTAAGCTTCGGCGCGCCTTCGCGGTGCTGTTGATCGCGGTGGGTCTCAAGATGCTGTTCTTTTGAGTGAGGGACGGTTGGCTTGAAATGCCGGCGAGGTGTCGACACATCGATCGCACCGACCCGCTAAAGGTCCGTGGTGAATCTGAGCTGCTGTACCCCGTCGACCGGACAGGCGGGGAACATGTAATGCGTGCTCCAGAGCTTTTCCCGGACGGACACGTGGAGTTCCTTATCCGGTCGCTAATTCGATAGGGGCTCTTGCCGATGCCAACGATGCCGGGGGTGTCGCGAGAGGGCGGACGGGTCGTCGGCAGGCGAGGGCAGCCGTCCGCTACACTTGTTGCCTATGATTCCTTTTTCCGTACTCGATCTCGCCCCGATCACCGAGGGCTCGGATGCCGCCTCGGCATTCGCCAACAGCGTGGATCTCGCCCGCCATGCCGAGGACCTCGGTTACCGACGTTACTGGCTCGCCGAGCATCACAACATGCCCGGCATCGCCAGCGCGGCTACTGCGGTGGTGATTGGTCAGGTGGCGGCAGCCACCCAGCGAATCCGCGTCGGTGCCGGTGGCATCATGCTGCCCAATCATTCGCCGCTGGTGGTGGCCGAGCAGTTCGGCACGCTCGATACCCTGTTCCCGGGACGGATCGACCTGGGGCTGGGGCGCGCGCCGGGTACCGACCAGACCACCGCCCGTGCCCTGCGACGGGAGGGCAGCGACCCGCAGCGATTTCCTGACGAAGTTGCCGAGATCCTGGCCCTGTTCGACGAGCCGGAACCGGGGCAGGCCGTGCGCGCGATCCCCGGCGCGGGACGGAAGGTACCGGTGTGGATCCTCGGGTCGAGCCTGTTCGGCGCCCAGCTGGCCGCCGCCCTCGGGCTGCCGTATGCCTTTGCCTCCCATTTCGCCCCGGGCGAGCTGATGAACGCGCTGGCGCACTATCGTGAGAACTTCCGGCCATCCCGGTTTCTCGACAAGCCCTACGCGATGGTGGGCTTCAACGCCTACGTGGCCGACACTGATGAGGAGGCACGCTTTCACGCCAGTTCCATGGAGCAGTCCTTCGTCGCCCTGCGTCAGGGTCGGCCCGGGCCGATCCCGCCGCCGGTCGCCGGTTACCGTGAGCGGGTCGGGCGCTTCGAACGGGCGGTGATCGAGCAAACCATGGCCTGCTCGGCAATCGGGTCGCCCGACACGGTCGAGTGGGAGATCGGCCGGTTCCTCAAGGCTACCGGTGCCGACGAACTGATCGTCACCAACTCGAGCTTCGATCACGCTGCCCGCTGCCGTTCCTACGAGCTGCTGGCCGGCGTGCGCAACCGCATTGCCGCCAAGGCCGAGGTGTCGTGACCGCGAAAAAGCGTGTCTTCCTCGCCCTATGGGCAAATGACTTCATTCGGGTGCCGTTGCGTCTCCTTGGGCGGGGCATCGACGTCGGCGGTCTCCCGGGCGCCCCTGCACATATCTTGCGACCACATAAGAAACTGATGTGATTCGGTCGTCGTTACCTTGGCAATGATCTGATTGCAGTGTTTGGATTCGAACCTGACTGGTTCGTTTGTTCATCAGTGCGAATTTCTTCGCCTTCAGGGTGTCTCGAAAATCTGCGAGGGAATTCGTGGTGGTACTCGAAGAAAGCCGGATTATGGGGCGAAAGTCTGGGCCCAAAGTCTGGCCCACATCCTCTGGAAGCCGGATTGGCGGGTCTGGCGATGCGGGTCCCATTGCCATGGTGTTCAGCGAAAGGACCGCTTGAGTTCTGCGAAATGCGCCCGGCGAATGCTTGCGCTGGCACCCATCTACAATGACTCACTCAGGCTGGCGGGGCGAAAGCCGGAACTCTCCCTGATCCTCGTTCCGCGAAATATCGGAGGCGATCAGCTAGAAACACATGGTTACTGGGCCAAGCACGGGGTTGGCTGTTTCAGTCTGGCAAGTGATCAGCACGCCCCTGGTCTCATCGAACGAGTGATCTCGGTGTTACAACCGCCGTTGTCTGAATCGCCCCCACTTTCCTAGACCATTCAAGAGCCTCACACTGAGGGTGACGAGAACATGACGCGGAGATGCGCGCGGCGCAATCCGGGCGCTCGGGGGAAGGAGGGGAGTGTATGGATAGGGCGCGTTTGCCAGAGCTGATCGGCGATCTATATCGGATCGTCGGTGAACTGGAAGAAATGTTCCCGGGAAGGCATTTCACTCCAGATGGGCATCTTGTGGGTAGTCTGGGCGAGTGCTTGGCTGCGTATCATTATGGGCTTGAGCTGCTGCGCGCCTCGTCACCAGGGGTGGATGCCGTAAAAAACGGCCTGGGAATCGAAATCAAAGCAACGCAAGCAAATCGTGTTGGCCTAAGGAGTGGGCCGGAGCATTTGTTGGTTCTTCGCCTTGATCGCGAAGGTGGCTTTTCCGAAGTGTATAACGGGCCTGGCCATGTCGTGTGGCGAGAGTTCGAAGGGAAAAAGAAGCCAAGTAACGGACAGTTCCAGATCTCTTTGAGCCGACTTGCCAAGCTCATGGAGGGAATTCCTTCCGAGCTTAGACTGCCAATGACAACTTCGAATCAAGCGATTCACCCCTCGCTGAAATGATCAGGTCAGGACGAGCAGCTGTAATGGGAAACGCCACCGACATGGAACAAGGATGATGGCTTGAGCCGGTAGTACTTTTCTTCCACCGCTTTTGATTGCTCGGCGTATGGCTGCGTCATTACCTCCTGGAGTTCCCTGATTGCCGAATAATCGCCGGCCGCCGCTTGTTGGTAGGCGGGAACGAGAAACCACTCTCTCAACGTGTACTTCGGGTTGACCCGTTTCATGGCCTTGGAGATCTCGTCGCGAGTTCGGGCCAACTCGGTTGCCGACTTGGTGTCGTCGTCGACACCGACGAGCGATCGCCACTTGGCCAGCCACTCGGACCAGCGCTCGTCGGTTGCGCGGGGGTTCTCTGCAGACGGCTTGCTTGAAACGTCCGAGGGATCGATATCGGCATAGAAGCTCTTCTTGAGTGGCCCGATGCTGTCGGGAATCGCCGAAAGCTCGCGGAAGAAGAGGGTGTAATCCACCGGGGTGGTGGTCATCAACGTTTGCAGTTCGACAAACAACTCGGCGTCGACCGACGCCAGGCCCAGTTTGCTGGCCCACATTCGTTCCAACTTTTCGCCCATTACCTTGGCAAAGTCGTCCTGCATCGCATCAAGCTGCGCGATGGCTTCCGGATCATCGTCCAGCAGGGGGCGTAAGGTCGTGCAGAACGTGCGGAAATTGCGTTCCGCGGCGGCGGGCTGGTTGGAAAAACAGAAGTGGCGTCCGCCTCCCGTCCAGGGTTGAAAGTAGAGGTCGAAGACCTCGCAAAACCCGAACGGGCCATAGTCGAGCGTAAAGCCCCCGGCCGCGCAGTTGTCGCTGTTGAAGTTGCCCTGACAGTAGCCAACCCTAATCCAGTCGGCAACCAGCGAGGTGAGCCGGTCTCGGAACGCGAGCGCGAGCGAAATGATTTGCTCGCGAACTCCCGCTTCTCGATCAACGTCCTCGGCGTATTCTCGGTCAATCAGATGCGAGACGAGCGCTTCCAGCTCTTCCCTGGCTCTCGGGTGAGCCTGCTTGCGAGCACGGCGGCTGAAGAGCTCGAGCTGGCCGACCCGAATGAACGAGGGCGCCACCCGGGTGGAGATGGCAACGGGTTCCCGAACCAGGGTGTCGGGATTCATGGCCTGGCTGCCATCCGAGTACCAGGGCCGATCGACCGTTTCGGTTTTGGATGCGTACAGGCTCAGTGACCGCGATGTCGGTACCCCGAGGGCGTGCATGTGCTCTTGGGCGAGGAACTCGCGAACGCTGGAGCGCAAGACCGCCCGTCCATCCGCGCCCCGGCAATAGGGCGTGCGACCGGCCCCTTTCAGTTGCATCTCCCATCGCTGGCCCCTTGTCACGACCTCGAGTATGGAAAGGGCTCGACCGTCGCCGTAGCCGTTGCCGGTCTGAAACGGGCACTGGCGGTCGAATTCCGTGCCATAGATGGAAAGGGCGTAGCCACTAGCCCAACCGACGTTGCTCATCGTCTCGGGTACGACAGCCAGGTCGCCGGAAAACAGGCGGACGAACCCGTCGGACCGCGCCAGGCTGTCGTCGAAACCCAGGTCACGGAAAAGCGCTCGACCGTGAGCGACGTATTCCGGGTTTTCGATCGGGGTCGGCTTGACGGGTACGTAATGCCCGGAAAAGACCTGTCTTGGTGAGTGGTCGATGCCATCGCTCGTCGCATCCGGATCGCGTTTGAGCGTGCTCATCAGGGAGTAATCGACGACGTTGGCGAGCTCCTCGAGACTCGAGATGGCAGAGGGCTTTTCGGGCAAGTGTTGCTGGGTCTGTTCTTGGGTCATGGGTATTCCCGGGTGCACCTGGTGACGAACGGTCGGTTACGTGGGGCGACGAGTTGGCTTATCGCTGTGTTGGCCGGGAATATGTTCCGGTTTTCCCGCATCACCGTGTCGACCGGCAGGCAACCGTCAATAGGTGGGCATGCCGCTATCGACTTGCGTTGCCCAGGCATCGACTCCGCCGGTGAGGTTGATCACGTCGGTGAATCCCTGCTGTTCCAGGAACAAGGCAACCTGCATGCTGCGCATGCCATGATGACAAATGCACACGATTGGCTTGTGCTTGTCCAAATGCCCGACATTGGCCGGCACCGTGTTCATCGGCGTGGTCTGCGAGCCGTCGATATGACAGAGCTGGTACTCCCACGGCTCCCGAACATCGAGTAGCAGGGGGCTGGGACTGGTTTCGTCGTTGAGCCAGGCGGCCAACGCTTTTGCCTTCATGTTTTGCATGGGTTCTATCCCGGTTTATCGATAGGTCGTCGTGTCCCTTCGGCAACCCTGGTGCGATATTTGAAGTGAGAAGGTGGCCAGCGAGCACGTTTGCCGGGTAGGGGTTGATTCGATCCGAGCACGCCCACGCCGGGGGACGGGCAAGTCAGCCACTCCCCGCAATGGCGAACCCTAAGCGCCGAACGGGCATGTGGGTAAAGCGATCACTCCAGATAGGAGCGCTTGTCGGGTACGCCGTCCCACTCCTCGGCGTCGGCCGGCGGGTCTTTCATCTCCGAGATCGTGGGCCATTGTTCGGCCAGCCGGCTGTTGAGTTCGATGAAATCGGTCTGGTCCTCGGGAACGTCGTGTTCGTCGAAGATCGCCCCGGCCGGGCATTCGGCGACACAGACGTCGCAATCGATGCAGGCCTCCGGGTCGATCACCAGCATCTCGGGCCCTTCGCGGAAGGCATCGACGGGACACACGGAGACGCAGTCCGTGTACTTGCACTTGATGCAGTTCTCGGTCACGACGTACGTCATTCGTTTCTCCTCCAGCCCTTCAATCCAAGGGCAATGGCTGGTGGTGCTGCCCCCATGGGGATTCCCATCCCCGAGCCACGCGACACGGTCCGGGTGCAGAAAGCCCGAGTCTATCACTTGGTATTTTCCGATCGACCCGACTCCCGCAGACGCGTTGGCCATTTCGTGGAGCCCGTCTCCAAGGCTGGCGGCTGGCTCGGCTCCATCGCTTGCGGAAGGGGCGCCGCTGCGATCGACTGTTCGCGTTGGTGTCGAACGTGCTCAATGTGGGGGTCAAGGCGGCTTCGTCGCCCGATCAAGCGAATGCTGCTACCGCGAGCGTAAACAAGGCCTTAGCTTTTGAAAACGGAATGGCGGCGAGCTTGGGCGTGTGGATTCATCCGTTTTCAGGCATCGGCCCTCGCTTGAGTGGCGCGAGGGCCGCGATGTGCTCAGGAGACAGACCGCAACACCCCCCGAGTACCTGCGCACCTTCTTCGATCCATGCCTCGGCGTAGCGGTGGAGTTCGGAGGGCGTGATCACGTCCTCGAACTGCCAATGAGGGGATTTGAAATACCCCGAGTCCGGGTAGGCCATGAGCGGGCCGTCGAACGTCGCGCGCAGGATTTCCAGGGCATCGGAGACCAGGTTCGCTGGCGTGTGCATGATGCCTGCCGCGTCGACTTCCCAGTCGTGCAGGATCGAGATGATTTGCGCGAATGGGACATCCTCACCGGGGCCGAATCCGAGCAGCTGTCCGTTCTCGCCGCGCCGGGCGGAGAATCCGGCCCAGACGGGCAGGCCGGTCTGGGCGGCCGCCTCGAAGACGAGCGGCATGCGGGCCGGGTCGTACATCATTTCGAGGAGGAGCAGGTCGCAGCCTTCGTCGCGCAGCAGACGGGCCTGTTCGCGGAGCGCATCGGCCATTTCGTCGAGGCCGATGGCGGCATGGCTGTCGGGCTGGGCGGAACCGTCGGCGATCGGTCCCCGGTGAGACAACGACCCGGCGACCATGACATCCGGCCGGTTGCAGCGCTCCCTTGCCCGCAGTGCGGCGCGGACCGATGCCCGGTTGATCTCCTCGAACTTGTCGCCAAGGCCGTCAAGCTTGAGAAGCGCGCGCGAGGTGGCGTAGGTATTCGCCGTGATGATGTCGGCCCCGGCAACGATGTAGTCGCGGTGGATCTGTTCCAGGATCTCGCCATGTTCGAGAGAGGCGGGGCCACTCCATGCGCCGGCGCTCATGGGCACGCCACGTTTCTCAAGCTCGGTGCCGGTTGCACCGTCAAGCAGCCTGACCTCGCCTTGTTGCAGCGCTTGGTACGTCATTGCCATGCCATCCCGGGACGATTCGTGTCTGCCTGTCATTGTGGCAGACAACATGATTGCGGCTGAGATTTGCGGCGCAAAGCCAAACGGTTGGTCCGTTGCGTGTAGCAAACGTGGTGGGTTGCTCGGGATGATGAAGGCGATTTCCGCGGCGAGTGCGGCTAACATGAGGCACAGCTAATCCTGTTCTTTCCAGGCTGGGTCCGGCATCAAAGAATGCGAGCAAGGATCAACCGGCCGGCGTGATGTTCCCTCATCAAGGAGGCCTTGCCGATGACACTCTCCCGTCCGTTTCTCGCGATCGTTCTCGCTACCTCGTCAATGGCGGTCAGTGCCGGCGACGAGTCCGGTGGCCTGTCGCTCGACGGCGTCGATAACCACGAGGCCGTCGTCCCGCCCCAGTGCTACACGCGCACCGACGGGCGTTTCAATCCCTGCTACACCTGCCACCAGAGCTACAAGGACAAGGACCGTCCCAACTTCATGGATGACGGCAGGCTCCAGGCCGAGTACGACTTCTCGGATTTCGCCATGACCAACCGCTGGTCGAACCTGTTCCGGGATCGATCCGAGGAAGTCGCCTCGATCAGCGACGAGGAGATCCTCGAGTACATCGCCGAGGACAACTACTCGGCGCTCGCCGGTCGGCTGGAAGCGATGGGCTGGGACGGGTTCGTCCCGGACATCGACGACCTGCAGCTCGCCGCCGGGGCGTTCGACGAACACGGGTTCGCACGCGATGGCAGTGGCTGGGTGGCCTTCAACTACAAGCCGCTGCCAAGCACCTTCTGGCCGACGAACGGCTCGACCGACGACGTCATGCTTCGCCTGCCGGAGAAATTCCGCCAGGCCAGTGACTGCCGAGGCGAGGGCGGATACTCCGCCGATGCCTACCGCGCCAACCTCGCCATCCTGGAGGCGGCGATCAAGGACCTCCCGGAGATCGAGAGCCTGCCGGTCGACGAGAACGCGGTGTGCGCGGACCTGAACGGGGACGGCGAACGCAGCGTGGTGACCCGCATCCAGCGGCCCGAGCATTACGTCGGCGATGCCGACGAAGTGCCGGTGGCGACCATGCTCTACCCGGAGGGCACCCAGTTCCTGCACACGGTGCGCTACGTGGGCGTGACCGAGGACGGCAGCATCACGCACACCCCTCGCATGAAGGAAGTGCGGTACATGAAAAAGCTCGCCTTCCACGACCGCGACGAACTGCGCGAGATCTACGAGGAAGCGGAAGAGGGTCACGACGACGAGGGCCACGAGGAGGAGCAGGGCCACGACGACAACGGCCACGAACAGAACGAGGATGTGCTCCCGGGATTTGCCGACACCGGCCACGGCCTGACCAACGACTTCGGCTGGCTCGTGCTTGGCTTCATCGAGGACAAGAAAGGCGAGCTGCGCCCGCAGACCAAGGAGGAGCACCTCTTCTGCATGGGCTGCCACAGCACGATCGGGTCGACCCTCGACCAGACCTTCGCCTTCCCGCGCAAGGTCACCGGGGCCGACGGCTGGGGTTACCTCGATCTCAAGGGGATGAAGGATGCCCCGAACGTCGGGGAGATCGACGGCGAGATCCTGACCTACTTCGCGCGGGTCGGTGGTGGCAGCGAATTCCGCAACAACCCGGAAATGCAGGCCCGCTGGTTCACCGACGAGGGCGAGGTGGACCGCGAAAAGGTCGAGGCGGCCGACGTCTACACCCTGATCACGCCGTCACCCGAGCGCGCCCTGCGCCTGAACAAGGCCTACCGGGTGATCGTCGACGAGCAGAGCTTCATCCACGGGCGTGATGCCACGGTGGTGCCGCCGGAAAACGTCTACGACGAAGTGGATGCCAGCGATCCACCGCTGCCCGAGGAGCACCAGCACGACTGGGACATTCGGCTGGACTGGTCGCAAGAGAAACGCGTCGGGCAGGGCGAATCCGGTGCGGCTTCAGGGTGACGTTTTGAAGCTGCGTTCCCATCAGTGAATCTTGCGGCCTTCCCGGGAGGTCGCCGTAACCACTTGCGCGAACCGGTCGGGTCTACAGGCGCCTTGTCTTCTCGGGGATACATGGCGACCAGTACTCCAGGCGGCCTGACACCAGTCGTGAGACGCGACCCCTCCATAGTGGAGGCAAATGGATCGGCCGGCAGTGGTGGACCTAGGGGTTTACCCCGTTTTGGCGGGAGACCGAATCGAGGCTGATCATGTCGCGTGGCGTTTTGCCACGACCCGGTACAGGGCGGGCAGGACCACCATGTTGAGGAGCGTCGAGGTGGCCAGGCCACCGAGGATCACCACTGCCATGGGGGCCTGGATCTCGGTCCCGGCCTCGCCCAGCCCCATCGCCAGCGGGATCAGGGCCAGACCGGCGGTGAGCGCGGTCATCAGGATCGGGGCGAGCCGTTCCATGGAGCCGGTGACCACCGCCTGGTCCACGTCCATGCCCTCGCGCGCCAGCGCCTGGAAGCGGCTGATCAGGAGGATCCCGTTGCGGATGGCGATGCCGAACAGGGTGATGAAGCCCACCAGGGCGGCTACCGTGATCGTCCCGCCCATGGCCCAGACGGCGGCCACGCCACCGACCAGCGCCAGCGGGATGTTGACCATCACCAGCAGGGCAAGTCGCAGCGAGCGGAAGGCCATCTGCAGCAGGAGCAGGATGCCGGCGAGCACGGCCAGCGAGACCCAGCCGATCGTGCGGGTGGCATTGCCCTCGGCCTCGAACTGGCCGCCGTACTCCACCCGGTAGCCCTCGGGCAGGGTGATATCGGCATCGACGTTCGCCTTGATCGCCTCGACGGCACCGCGCAGGTCGCGCCCGGCCACGTTGGCGCTGACCACGAGGCGTCGCTGGGTGTTCTCGCGCAGGATGGTTCCGGGCCCGCGCTCGAACGACGGGCTGGCCAGCGCGCGCAGCGGCACCATGTCGCCGGTGGGCGTCTGGATCAGGGTGTCGCCGACCGCGTGACGATCCTCGCGGGCCTCGTCGTTGAACCGGACGACGAGATCGAAGCGCCGGTTGTCCTCGAACACCTCGGACACCACGCTGCCGCGGTAGGCGGTTTCCACCAGTTGCGCGACCTCCTCGACCGACATCCCGTAGCGGGCGATGGCCTCGCGATCGGCGCGCAATCGCAGTTGCGGCACGGATTGCAGCGGCTCCATGGCGACGTCCACCAGGCCGTCCACCTCCTGCATGGTGCCCTCGAGCTCTCCGCCCAGTCGCCGGAGCTCGGCGAGCGACGGGCCGAAGACCTTCACGGCGATCGCCGCCCGCGTGCCGGAGAGCATGTGGTCGATGCGATGGGACAGCGGCTGGCCGATGTTGATGTTGACCCCACGCACACCGTCGAGCGCGCCGCGCAGTTCGGCCATGAACGCCTCCTTTCCCTGGGGCAGCTCGCCCAGCATGACCTCGAACTCGGAGGCATTCGGTCCCTGCGTGTGGGCATCCAGGGCGGCTCGACCGGTCTTGCGGGCCACGCTCTGGACCTGGTCGAAGCCGAGCAGGACGTCTTCCACCTGTCGGCCGATGGCCGCGGAGGTCTCCAGCGAGGTGCCGGGCGGGGCGGTCACCGCGATGGTGAGGCTTCCCTCGTTGAATTCGGGGAGGAACGAGCGGCCGAACTGGCCGATCACCAGGAGGGTGGCCACCACCATGACCACCGAGATGCCCAGCACGGCCGGCGCGAAGCGCAGGCTGGCGTTGAGGATGGGAGCGTAGATCCACTTGGCGAAGCGGATCACCGGCGGGTCCTTTTCCTGGCCCATGGCCTTGTCCTTCGACAACAGCCACAGGCTCAGGACCGGCGTCAGCGTCAGGGCCACCAGCAAGGAGGCGGCGATCGCGAACAGGTAGGCCAGTCCCAGCGGCTCGAGCAATCGGCCCTCCACGCCCTGGAGGAAGAACAGCGGGGCGAACACCAGCATGATGATGGCCGTCGAGAAGACCACCGACTGGCGTACCTCGGAGCAGGCGCGGTAGACCACGCCTGCGGCCGGGGCGGGCCGGTCGAGGCGGGCATTCTCGCGCAGCCGCCGGTAGATGTTCTCGACGAAGATGATCGCGTCGTCCACCAGCGCGCCGATGGCGATGGTCATCCCGCCGAGGGTCATGGTGTTGATGCCGATGCCCATCCACTTGAGCCCGATCAGGGCGACCACGAGCGACAGCGGGATCGCGAGCAACGAGATCAGGGTGGTGCGGAAGCTGAACAGGAAGGCGAACAGCACCACCACGACGAAGATCGCCCCGTCGCGCAGGGCGACGGCCACGTTGTCGACTGCCCGGGAGATGAAGTCCGCCTGGCGGAACAGCCCCGGCTCGATGTGGATCCCTTCGGGCAGGTCGGCCTTGGCCTCCTGCAATACCGCCTTGATGTGACGTGTCAGTTCTAGGGTGTCGGCGTGGGGCTGCTTGGATACCGCGACGATCACGCCGGGGTCGCCGTTGATCCCGCCGTCCCCGATCGGAATGCCCGGCCCCTCGCGGACGTCGGCCACGTGACGGATGCGGATCGGTGCGTCGTCACGTACGGTGATGACGGCCTCCTCGATGTCGGCGGAGCGCTCCGTCCGACCGAGAAAGCGCAGCACGTAGTCCTGGCCACCCTCGCTGATCCAGCCCCCGCCGGCATTGCGGTTCGCCCGGGCAGCCGCCTCGCGCACCTGGTCGAGGCCGATGTTCATCTCTTGCAGGCGTTCCGGGGAGACCAGCACCTGGTACTCGCGGACATGGCCGCCCAGGGCCGTGACGTTGGCCACGCCGGGGATGGCGAGCAACTGGGGCTCGAGCTGCCAGTCGGCCACCTCGCGGGCCAGCATGAGGCTGGCGCCCTCGGAGGCCCGCACACCGAAGAACTCGATTTCGCCCATGATCGAGGTGATCGGGCCGAGCTGCGGCACGCCGGCGCTCCGGGGCAGGTCGTCGCGCGCCTGGTCGAGGCGCTCGGTGACGATCTGGCGAGACTCGAGGATGTCGGTGCCCCACTCGAACTCCACCCAGACGATGGAAAAGCCCGGCACGGACTGCGAGCGCAGGCGGCGCACGTCGGTCGCCCCGTTCATCGCCGTCTCGATAGGGAAGGTGACTTGCTGCTCCACCTCCTCGGTGGCAAGGCCGGGGGCCTCGGTCATCACCGTCACCGTGGGGGCGGTCAGGTCGGGGAACACGTCCACCGGCACGTCGCGGGCGGTGATCACGCCGAGCACGAGCAGCAGGGCGGAGGCGGCCACCACCAGCAGGCGATTCTGCAGTGACCAGTCGATCAGTCGGTCCAGCATGTCCGTTCTCCTCAGTGGGCGTGGCCGTGGCCGATGTCCTGCTCGCCGCGCGAGGCCAGCAGGACGATGTAGGCCCCTTCGGTGACCACGCGCTCGCCCGGATGCAGACCGGCGGTGATCGCCACGCGGTCGCCGCTGCGGATGCCGGTCTTGACCTGGCGGCGTTCGAAGCTCTCGCCACCGTGCTGGACGATGACCACCTCGATGCCGTCGTCGTCGAGGATCGCGGAGTCCGGCACCACGACGGCCATCTGCCCGGCGCCGGTCGAGAAGGCCACCGACCAGGCGGTGCCGGGAATCAGGCGGCCCTCGGGGTTGGGCACGTCGAAGACCAGCGGAACGGTGCCGTTCTCCTCGGTCCGGGTGCCGGTGTAGGCGTGTTCCGCCCCGGGGAGCGATTGCCACTGCCCGCCGGCCTGGCGGGCGACGAGGTCGCCGGGTCCCTTGATGCGCGCCATGTCGCCGGGGTAGGCCATGGCCTTGAGCCAGACACGACTGTCGTCGAGCACCGAGAACACCGCCTGGTCGCGAGCGACCAGTTCGCCGGGTGCGTGCGGGCTGGCCGTGATCACGCCGCTGATGGGTGCTCGCAGGGCAACGGCGGCCTCGGACTGGTCTCGCCCGCCTTCCAGCTGTTCCAGCCGGGTACGGGCACGCTCCAGTGCCTGGCGGGCGACGCGGTATTCGGACGTTGCCTGTTCCAGTCGCTTTTCCGACACGACACCGTCGCCGTACAGTCGCTGGACCCGGTCGCGCTCGGCACGGGCCAGCGACAGGCGTTCCCGGGCCTGGGTCAGGTCGAGGTCGAGCAGGCCGACGTCTTCGGCACCGCTCAGCGGCAGGACGCGGGCGAGCACGTCGCCGGCCTCGACACGCTCGCCGGGCCGTTGCCAGGCGTCGTTCTCGGGCGGGAGCAGCCTCCCGCCGGCCGGGGCAGTCACCTCGGCGCTCTGGCCGGGACGCGGCTCGATGCGTGCCGGCAGCGACAGGCGCTCGGTGATGTAGTCGGTGAACACCGGCTGGACGGCGAAGTCCATGCGCCACTGCTGCTCCTTGAGGAACGCGATATCCCCGGCCTCGTCGTGGCCATGGTCGTCTGCCCCGTGATGCTCCTCGTCGTGGACCGGTTCGTCGCCGCGCTGGTCGTTCGCCTGGTTCGCGGCGACGACATCGACATGCCCGGCCTCGATGCTCCACCGGTCGTCGCCCCTGCCCAGAACCAGCTCCAGGTGGTAGTGGCCGGGGCGTTCGACGGCGATCTCGGGCAGGAATATCCCGTCGCGGGCGACGGTCTCGGCGACGTGTTCCTCGACGTGGCCGTCCTCGCGGCTGAACCGGTACCGGAGCGGGCCGGACACGACCGGCGAGAAGTCTTCCAGCCACGTGAGGTGGGTGATGTACTTGCCGGGTTCACCGGCGACGGGCTCCGGGTACTCCATGAACAGTTCGAGTGCACCGGACCAGGTCGTCACCGAGAGCATGTGCGGCTCGTCGCCGTGGTCCGATTCGTCGACCGTGTCGAGGTCGACGTGTTCGCCCTGTTCATCGTGTTCGTGGCCGGGGTCGTCCAGGCAGCCGGAGAGAGGAAGGCTCAAGGCAGCCGCCAACGCGAGCCAGAGGCGCCGGCGGGGCAGGCGAATCGGGTTCATCGGTTTTGCTCCGGGTGATCGGTGTTGATCATCAGGCCGGCGGCCAGACGCAGGTCGGACTCGAGTTCCCGTGCCTCGAGCAGCAGGTCGATGTAGCGGCGCGTGGCGCGTATGTGGGCCTGGGCGGCGTCAATCAGCTCGGTCAGGCTCAGTTCGCCCTGCTCGAACCCTTGTCGGGTCTGCTCGAGGACCTTGTCGGCCGGCGCAAGCATGGCGGTGCGGTGTTCATCGATATGTTCGAGTACGCCGGCAAGGCGGGCATGAAACCGTTCCAGCCGGATGCCCAAATCGCGCTGGGTCGCCTGGCGCTGGGCGTCCCGGCGGATGGCCGCGCTTTGCTGCGCATCGACCTGGCCACGTCCCCGCGACCAGAGCGGCAGTTCGACAGAGAGGCCGACGTGGTGAGTGTTTTCCTTGCGACCGTCGATGTAGGCGCGTTCACGCGCCACGCGCACGGCCAGGTCCGGCAGGCGCTCGGCACGGGCCTGTTCCACCTCGGACCGCGCGGCGGAGACCTGCCGGGCGGCGGCAAGGAGGGTGGGGTGTCGTTCCAGTCGCCGCCGAAGCGCGTCGAGTGCCGGTGGCGCTGGTGCCCGATCCAGTTCGGGCAGGGAGACAGTGGTTCCTTTATCGAGGTCGAGCAGGCCGCGGTAGTCGGCCAGGGCCGACGCTCGCTCCTGGCGCGCCTCGTCCAGTTCGGCCCGGGCCTCGGCACGCAGCAGGTTCAGCCGCAGGCTTTCGCGTTCGGAGAGATCGCCGGCCCGGGCCCGGCGATCGCCGATGCGGGCGAAGCGCTCGGTCCATTCCCGCTGGACGGTTGCCTGCCGGACGAGGGCCTCGGCCCATTGCAGCCGGTGGAAGGCAAGGGCCGCGCGATGCTCCGTCTCCAGGGCGTGCTGCAGACGTCGGGCCTCTGCCGCCTCGGTGCGTTGGTCGGCGGCGTCGGCGCGATGACCGATGCGCCCGTCGAGCGGCAGGGACTGGCGGACCGCGTATTCCTGCACCGACCATCCGCCGGACCCGTCCTCGACACCGAGTTCGTCACTGAAGCCGAGTTCAAGTCGGGGGTTTGGCCAGCGACCGGCCTCGTTGGCGAGACCGGCGCGGCGGTCGCGTTCGGCCCGGGCGGCGTCGAGCTCGGGCGCGACGGTCAATGCCCGTTCGGCACTTTGCTCGAGCGTCCAGTCGGTCGCCAGGGTAGCCAGGGGGGCAAGCAGCAACAGGCTGCCCACGAGCAAGGGGTGGCGGGTGCGTTGCACCCGCTCGGGTCGAGACGCCATTGGCATGACGAACTCCTCTGGATCAAGGCCCGCAGCGGGGCGGAAGCCACGCGTCGATCAAGTCGACGACTGGTGTGGCGCGATCAGGGTGGGGAGTTTGTCAGGCGAGGGGAGGGGCGCGTTCGGGAGGGCGTAACCTTGGCGACGAGGAGCGAAGCGCCGGGGTTGTCAGCGCGGGGCGGATCGCCTGCTTGCGCGGGAGGGCGATCAGCAGGGATGCCATGAGGATCAGGCCGAGCCCGCCGCCGAAGAACTTCAGCAGCGCCGAGGACTCGATCTCCACCGCATCCGCGTGCGAGGCCTGGTGCGCCTCGGCGTGTTCCATGTGCGCCGACGCGGCATGGCTGCCGTCGTGACCGGAGGCATGGAAGTGCCAGGCACCGTACAAAAGCCCTTGCAGGACAACGGCCAAGCAGAGAAGAGCGACGAGCCGCCGGTCTTGCGCAATGCGTTGTCGCAGTCGGTGAATCAAGGGCAATCCTGAAGCTGTCGAATGGAATCGTCCCGGCCAGTCGGAACTCGTTGGACTGTAAGGGAAGACATGTCGAGCGGCAATAGCG